>JBJONV010000202.1:0-25670 GCA_046051665.1 Chloroflexota bacterium | reverse complement strand
TGCACACTGAGAAATCCGGCGACTGGACCAGGATCTGCGCCCGTCGGGGAGAAATATATTTCTCCCCGACGGGCGCAGATCCTGGTCCAGTCGCCGGATTTCTCAGTGTGCAAGCTTGTTCTGGAGCTCCTGCATCAGTTCTTTCGCAAGCGATTGCGGTTGCCAGAAGGCAAAGACACCATCGTTGTCCCAGCGCGGAATGAGGTGTACGTGGTAATGAAAAACCGTCTGACCGGCTGCTGCTCCGTTGTTTTGGACGATGTTGATCCCATCGGGCTGGAGCACATCCCGCAACACACGAGCCACGCGCTGCGTGGTACGGGCGGTCGCGACGAGGTCGGCATCACTCAGTTCATACACGTTTGCGCTTTCGCTCTTGCAGATGACCAGCGTGTGGCCAGGTGATGCAGGCGAGATATCGAGGAAGGCATAGGTCTCGGCATCTTCGTAGATTTTGTATGAAGGGATTTCCCCGAGAACAATCCGACGAAAAATAGTCGTCATGATACTTCTCCTTTAGCGTGTGCGTCGCAAAAACGTCTGTAAGCGGTCACGTTCCCATGTATTGATGACGTGTTGTGCAGGTACTCCACCGCGGCGCGCTGTCGTAATTCCTTGCTCGATCCAGGCGTGATTGGCCGGATCGTGCGCATCGCTATTGATGGTAATCAGGCCGCCGGCACGGACCACATCACGTACCAAGTCGCCATCGATATCCAGTCGATCCGGTCCGCTATTGACCTCGAGCGCCACCTGATGCGTCGCCGCCTCGGCAATCACTGCCTGCATGTCGACCGGTGCTCCGAGGCGCCCACCCAAAATACGGCCACGCGGATGTCCGATGATATCGACTGCAGGGTGACGTATCGCACGCAGGATACGGTTGGTCGCAACGTCAGGCGTCTGGCGCAAATTGACGTGCGGCGATGCGACGACAATATCGAGCTCGTGCAAGATTTCGTCGGGTAACGCGAGCGACCCATCGACCAAAATATCCACTTCGACCCCGTGAAGCAAGCGAAAATCGATGCCAGCCGCCCCATACGAGGCATTCAACGCGGCGATCTCGAGCTGTTGGGCGCGAAGCCGTTTGGTGTCGAGCCCATTGGTGATACCGATGAGTGCACCATGGTCGGTAATCGCCGCATGCGTGTACCCACGCGTCCGCGCAGATTCGGCCATGGTGGCGATATCAGCGCTGCCGTCACTCCAGGTGGTGTGCATATGCAGGTCGCTCACCATCTGCGTCCGTTCCACGGTATGACGATGCGCGTCGTCCCACCGTTCGTGGTGGGTATACCAATCACGGAGCTCGGGTGCGACCCAGCTCAGCTCCAGTGCCTGGTAGAGGCTCGCCTCATCGTGACTTGCAACGCGCTGGGCACCAGACCAGAGGCCATCGTACGAGAGCCGTAACTGACGCTCTTGGGCACGCTGTGACAACCACGCGACATGATCCCGACTGCCGGTGGTCATCACGAGTGCGCTGCCCCATGAGTGTGGCTGCACACACTGAATATCGACGTCCATCCCATTGTGGAGGACTGCAGTCAAGCGCGCTCCATTGACATTGGGGCGCATCCAGTGCTCGAGCTGCACCAGCTGGGCCATGACTGCATCGGGACGGTCCGTCTGAATCAACACATCGAGGTCGCCAATGGTCGTCAATCCACGCCGCAGACTCCCCACTGGCAGTACCTGTATGACATCGGGCAGTGATTGGATGGTCGTCGTGATCCGTTGGGCAACTTCATAGGCGTGGAGCAACAAAGTGCGTTCTTCACGGTCTGCAACCGCAGCGATTCCTTCGCGGATGCCCTCGAGTGTGCGTTCACCGATGCCCTTGATTTTTTTGATGTGGCCAGATTCGATGGCAGCCGACAATTGTGCCAGCCCAGCGATACCCAATTCGTTGTAGAGGCGACCGGCGGTGCGTGGACCGATGTGTGGGACACGCAACAATTCACGCACTCCGACGGGCATACGCTCTTTGAGGCGCGAGTAGTATTCGATAGCGCCGGTCGAAAAGAGTTCGTACACTTTTTCGGCCATGCCTTTCGACAAGCCGTCGATGCGTTGGAGTTGTTGGCGCTCGTACAGATCGACGAGGGGGACGGTGACTGTTTGCAGCGCAGCTCCGGCTTTGCGGTAGGCGATGATGCGGAACCGGTCTTCACCCAGAATTTCCATTAAATCTGCAATGGTGTCGAAAAGTTCCGACACTTCGGCATTGGTAAAGACATCATCGGTCATGGTTACTCGCATAACACTGGCGTGAATTACCCCTAGAGTGTAGCAGTTTTCTTTTTGCAGGCAAAAATCAGAAGAGGCGTTGCTGTTCCGAGGGGTTTTTGGGGTCGCGCAGGTGGGCAGGGATGCTCAATCCAAGATGCTCATATGCGCGCGGGGTTACGACGCGGCCACGGGGCGTGCGTTGGAGCATACCCAACTGGAGGAGGAATGGTTCATAGACGTCTTCGACCGCGTCTATTTCTTCGGATAACGATGCTGCCAGCGTCGATAAGCCGACTGGTCCACCAGCGAAGAGATCGATAATCGCGCGCAATAAGCGTCGATCGTTTTCGTCCAGACCGAGGTGGTCGACCTCGAGGTTAGTGAGTGCAATATTGGCGACGTCTTGGGTAATAATGCCATCGGCTACCACTTGTGCATAATCGCGTACCCGTCGGAGCAGACGATTGACAATGCGGGGCGTGCCACGACCGCGGGTAGCAATCTCGCGCGCACCTTCTGGGGTCATCTGCACCCCGAGGATTTTGCCGGCACGGAGCACGATGTCGTTGAGCGCAGCCACCGAGTAGAACTCCATACGCTGGACCACACCAAAGCGATCACGCAAGGGAGACGTGAGTAGAGCAAGGCGGGTCGTTGCGCCGATCATGGTAAAGCGGGGCAGATTGAGACGCAGATTGCGGGCGCCTGGCCCTTTGCCAACAACGATGTCGAGGGCAAAGTCTTCCATGGCGGGGTAGAGGACCTCTTCGATGGCACGGTTGAGGCGATGGATTTCGTCGATGAACAAAATATCGCCGGTTTGCATATTGGTCAAAATAGCCGCCAGATCACCTTGGCGCTCGATTGCGGGACCAGAGGTGATTTTGATCTGGACCCCCATTTCGTTGGCGAGAATCATCGCCAAACTGGTTTTGCCCAGACCCGGTGGCCCATACAGGAGGGTGTGGTCGAGCGTCTCGCCGCGTGCTTTGGCTGCGTTGATACTAATCGACAGTTGTTCGACGACCTTTTCTTGGCCGATGAATTCACTGAGTTTGCGCGGCCGCAAGCTTTTTTCGTCGTATTGTTCGTCATCACCTGCCTGGGGATTGACGATGCGCGGGGGCTCTGACATACCGACTCCTGATAGGAATGTGTGGGTATTATAGAGCACCCATCGCGATATCGCACATATGTGCTACGTGCTCAGCACGAGCCCCGCGACAATAATCCCCGCCATCCGCACACAACGCCCGGCAAACACAGCGCTGGCGAAGCGCCAAAAGGGCACATTGAACGCACCCGCAGCCATACCTGCGACATCGAACAGCGGGTTGGGTGGGGCAGAGAGGGCAAACAGTGTCACGAACGAACGGAGCGGGTGCGTCATTTGATGGTTGACCCAGCGTGCCATGCGGGTATCTGCGACGGCACCACGACCCGCCCGACCAATCAGATAGCCACTCGTCTCGCCGATGACCGAACCGAGGCCGGCTGCAAGAGCAATCAACACCAAATCACGCGGGTTGGTCGTTTGTTGTGCGAGGCGCATCACGACGGGGATGTATGGGACGGGGACGACGATAGTCGCGGTTGCAATTGCCGTCAATGCAAAGACCCCGGCGATTGCATAATCGCCGAGACCTGTGTAGTCAAATGGGAGGGCGTAGAAGCCGAGATTGACGGCAATCATGAGCATTGCCATCAATGCTACGGACCATGGACGGGTGGGCACTATTATGTCGTTCTGCGTTGTATCTTGCGGAGGCGCATCCACCAGCGTGCCGATCCAACGGTACCGACCAGCCCTGCAGTCACGCCGACCAATGGCACAAGGCTTGGCTCGGGCTGCGTCGCAATCAGTGCAACCGCAGGCTCGTCGAGCAGAACTGGCTCTGCGGGTGCTTCGGCGACGAGCGGAGCTTGTACGGCACCTTTGAGTTGAACCTGATCAGCGCTGGCACCTTGGCCGTACCCCGTCCCAAACAAGAGTGCAATACAGAGGCAGGCGACAAGTCCCATCGCCGGCACGAATTGCCCACCCGGAGGGCTGATGAGCCACCAGCGCCAACCGCGCGCCTGCTGCATGGTCTGGCGATCGAGCCGCAACGAACGCGGTGGCCGGGCAGCGGGCAGGTCGTTCATCATGGCACGCATCAGTGAGAGTTCACTGTATGCGTCAGCCAGTGCAGGTTCGGATGCCATGCGCAGACGCAGTGCTGCAGCTTGTGCGGCAGGTAGCGTGTCGTTTGCAAGGTCCTCTAGGAGGGCGATATCGGTATGCGAAATTGTGCTCATGTCTTCCACATCTGTCTCTTATGGTTCTTCGTCAGGTATAAGACGCCTCACCAGGGGAAAGAGTTCCGCTTCGATGAAAATCTCGCGCAGTCGTGCCCGAGCGCGGTTCAACCGAGACTTCACCGTACCGATATTGGCACCAGTCACCACGGCGATCTCGTCGTACGACATGCCTTCTATATCACTCAAAATCACCACAGTGCGTTGATCTTGGGGTATTTGTAACAGTGCAACGCTGATGGTGCGATGCATTTCGGCACGCATCAGATGTTCCTCTGGATTGGGGTTCGTATCGGCGATTTGCATCACCGGTGACTCATCTTCGTCGCGTGGATTGGTATCGAGTGACACGCTCGGATGACGTTTATTGGAGCGCAACACATCGCGACATGCATTGGCAACGATGCGCATCAACCATGGACGGAACTCGCCGCGCAATGATGGCAAATGTCGATACGCAGAAATGAATGCATCTTGGGCGACATCTGCCGCCGCATCGGCATCGCCGAGCATGCGGAAGCACAGGCCATAGGCGCGATTTTGATAGCGCTCGACGAGCTGATTGAAGCTATCACTGTCCCCTGCTAATGCAGCCGAGACGAGTATTTGATCTTCGCTGGGTGCTGTCACGCAACTAACCCTTTACCACGGTCGAATGAATTCATGATGTGCGACATGTTCGACAAATGTCTGCGACGTCGGACTGTACAGATGCCGGCGGATACTGACGACATCTTTGGATATTTCAATAGTATTGTACGCGAATTGATGCTTTTCGCGTCCTTTGCCACGTCGCGATGTCGTTGTACCCGACTGGCAGATAATCGTGCCATGTGCCAGGGTCGGTACCAAATCACGCGTATGCCCGACATACGAAAGGTGCACATGCCCCGATAACACCAAATCGATTTTGGCTTGTTCCATCAAGCGAGCAATGGTCATCGGTTGTCGCACGCCATTCCGCCGACCGAGTCCTGGCGGAGTCAACAAATGATGGTGCATCACCAAAACACGCCGGTTTTCGGGGGGGCATGATTCTGCACTGGCTAACAACTGCGCCCGTTCAGCCTTGGTCAAATGCCCGCCGTCGATGGTCCAGCCGTGTGAACTGTTGGCACCAATGAGACTCACACCATCGAGGTGCATAACCGGAGCGACATCGTGATGGATGTGTTGATGATAAAAAACATTGGGTTTGAACAGCCGATGCCAAATATGAAACAACGGCACATCGTGATTGCCGGGTACGGTGAAGCGGGGTGCGGGAGCTCGTTTGAGCCAATCGGTAATTGTCGCCCATTGCGCCGGGATGTCGGCACGTTGCACAAAATCACCTGATACGACAAACACATCGGGTTTGTAGGCGTGTGCTTCGACCAAAACACGTTCGGCGACGGCTGCGTCAAATGGGGGACCGGCATGGACATCAGAACAGTGAAACAGGCGAATGGTCATTCCTGGTCCTTCTGCACCGGAGTTCGTGCCTTGTCCCACGCGAGTCGTCCGATAACGTAGGCCACATACGACCCGCCCACAAACACCGTCCCGACAAAGACGTACTTCAAAATCCCCACTACGTGTTCCATACGTCCTCATTCCTTCTCGTCGCTAAAATTGTAGCATACCAACGAAGAATTGTGCGTTTGTATGGGATAATACCTGCACCTACATGCGTCATTTCGCGTTTCTGGGTGCGCGCGACCCGTGCATCGGATGACTTATTTTTCGGAGGGTTTCGATGCGTCGTATCGCTTATTGCAGTCCCATTAATCCGGTACATTCGGGTATTTCGGACTACTCCGAAGAACTCCTGCCGTATATGGGGCAATACGTCGACATCACGCTCTACATCGACGATGGAGTGGTACCAGCCAACCCCCAGATTGCGGCGCATCTGCCCATTCGTCCACTCTCGACACTCGCACACGATCACGAGCAGCGGCCATTTGATGCCGTTCTGTATCACATGGGCAACAGCCCCGCGCACTTCGGCATCTACGACGCCGCACAGCGCACACCAGGCGTCGTCGTCCTACACGATTTCGTGCTGCACCACTTTATGTTGCAGTATCACGCGGTACATCGGCGCGATATCGAAGGATATCGGGCGCTTGTTGCACACCACTACGGCGATGAAGGAACGACCATCGCAGATCGCATGCTCCAGGGGATCTTTGACGACGCGGTGTTCGATATGCCCCTCTGCCAGCCCGTTTTGGATGGTGCACAACTGCTGATAAGTCATAGCCAATACGTCGTCGACCAAAGTCAGCACCTTGCACCGCAACTGCCAGCAGCCGTTGTCCCCATGGGTGTCCCGGTGTTGGCACAGACCGATGCCGCACCCATCCGGGCACAGCTCGATTTTGGCCCCAATCCTTTTCTCATTGCGTCGTTTGGTCATGTCAATCCCTATAAAAGGGTCGAGCAAGTGCTCCGCATGCTCCGTACCCTACGCCGTGCGGGTATCAACGCACACTATGTGATTGTCGGCAGTGTGTCGCCCAACTTTGCCCTCGATGCGTTGGTACGACGCACCGGCACGGCAGATTGTGTCCATGTGACAGGGTATGTCTCTTCCCAAGACTTCGGTGCGTATGTGACAGCAGCGGATATGTGTATCAATCTGCGTCACCCCACCGCGGGAGAAACATCTGCAAGCCTGTTGCGACTGTTGGCTGCGGGCAAACCGACGGCGATTAGTGCGAGTGGCTCATTCCTCGAAATCCCGCGTGACTGTGCCATGCACATCCCCCTCGATGCCACCGAAGCAGACCTCTTGAGCGCATGCGCGTTCCTCATCCAGCAACGCCCCGATTTTGCTGCCCAGATTGGTGCCCAGGCGCGTGCATTGGTCGTACGCTCCCACACACTGCGTCACTCGGCAGAGCGTTACATGCAGGTGTTGGCGACACACTACGGGTGGGAAGCACCCATCATCCAGCGTGCAGTGTTGTGGGATGTTGTCCCCGTGACAGACCAACACGGACTCACTGCGCTCCCGAAACCCGTTATCAACAGCCAACACATCCCCGCCGCTTTTCGTGAGGTAGCCGCGATGCACACAAAAACGACTCCGTGGGCGGAGTCGTCGTTGCGGGCCAAAATAGCTGCGTTATTTGCTGGTACACGGCGCTGAGATTACGACGCGCGCCGATCTGCACGTTGGATGGGGTCGATGATTTCTTCACCGACATTCGCGGGCAGTGCGGGCATCCCTTGCTGGCATTGTGCAGGCAACGGTGACGGCGGTTTGATACCGAAGTATGCCTGCATGATTTGCGTGGCAGCAGGGACTGCAATCGTGGATGAACCGTCGTTCATGTCGCCACTGCCTTCACTCAAGAAAACCACCTCGATTTCGGGTTTGTCGTATGGCGCAAAACCCAAGAACCACGAGTGCGACTGACGGACGACGACCGTTCCGGCACCATTCGGGTTTTTTGCGACGATTTCGGGACCGAACTCAGCAGTACCCGTCTTGCCTGCAATCAAGATGCCGGAACACTCCTCACGCGCGGCGATGTTTACACCCTCAACCACCGAACGGCGCATTCCTTGCCGCGAGACTTCGTAATACTCGGGATTGAAATCGAGTTTGCGCGCTACTTCGGGGGCAACCTCTTGGATGACGCGCCCATCTGGTCCCACGATCGCACGGACAATCTGCGGCACATAGACGGTACCAGAGTTCGCAATCGCAGCGCCTGCCACCGCGAGTTGCAACGGTGTTGCTTCGAGATTGCCTTGGCCGATCGATGCGTTGTAGGTATCACCGGTCGTCCATGCAGCACGAAGGACTTGTTGCTTCCAGCCCGGGGTGGGCACACGCCCAGGCTGTTCGCCATAGAGTTTGATGCCTGTCAATGCTCCAAAGCCAAAAGCGCTCAACCCCTCAGCCAATCGATTAATCTGCAAGCCCTGCGGAATGGTCTGTTCGTTGGGGTTCAGATTGACCACGCCTTCTTTATTTCCGCCTGCGACGGTCATAAAGAAAATATTGGACGAGCGCATCAATGCTTCGGTCACATCGAGCCACCCATTGTCGCGCGGGGTCGAATTAACGAACCGATAAAAGCGGTCTTCGACGTATTGGTCTTTGAGAATCAACGAACCGGGGTCACGGATACGGGTATTGGCATTGATGACCCCTTCTTGGAGCGCGACCACAGCGTCGAACTGCTTGAGTGTCGAACCCGGAGGGTATTGACCCGATATCACACGATTCGTCAACGGTGCGAGGCGTTGATTTTCGGCTTTTTGTGCGGGAGGTGGATTGAGCAGATTGGCGAGCTCATCGGCACGTGTCGGATCTACCCAGATGTTGTTGTTGTACGATGGCCAACTGGCCATTGCCAACACACGACCGGTGTTTACTTCGATGACTGCTGCCGCACCGCTCTGGAGCGGCATGTAGTTGCGTTTGTAGGCGAATTGCTCGGGCATATTGACCCGGCGGAGCTCGGCTTCGCGGATCCAGTTCCGCAAAATCAACTCTACCTTGCGTTGGAGCTCGATGTCGATGGTCAGTACCACACTCTCGCCATCGCGCGTCGGTTGGACGACCTGTGACGCACGGACGGGGCGCCCCATGGTATCGACAACCACCGCTTCGATACCCATTTGACCACGCATTTCTTCTTCGTAACTCGATTCGATGCCGCTTTTGCCAATACGGTCATCGTTCAAGTAGCGCGGGATGCCTAGTTCGTACGGATTGATTTTCTTCTGCAAAATACCGCATTCGACCGCATGACCAATCGAATCAAGCAGGCCGGCGACCCATGAACGAGCGGGATTTTGCCGCACCAGCTCACACGAGCCGACACGACCGATGTAGCCCAGCACATGCGACAACGATTGGATGTCGTCACTCAGCGGGTAGCGCCGCCGGTAGTCTTGTTCGATGACAACGCCGGGCAAATTTGCGGCGTTTTCTTTGAGTACCATCGCTATCGAGCGGGGAATATCACGTTTGACGGCAATCGTCTGATAGCGGGGAGTGTCACTGGTACGCACGAGGATTTCGACGGGATTTTCGAGCTTCAAGGTGCGGGTGAATTGTTCACTAAGCGCGAGTGCATCGACGCTGGCACTGGGTGGAACCTCACCCGTCAACCAATTCTGGGTCTGCACTTTGTCGATTTGTGGGGCGATATCATCACCAAAGACGCGCACCATGTCTGCCCGTAATTCTGGTCGTGTGGAGATTTGCAGTGCAGGTGAAATAACGAGCGTACCGGTTATTTCGAGCGCACTACTCAAATCTGCCAGCGCACTGTCGACATCACGAAGCAAGGCAGCGTCTTCGCTCCGGATCGGTGCGTTCCAGCGCGGGATGAATCGCGCAATCGGCGCATGTCGTTCGACGATTTGGGTCGCCCCGAAGAGGTGATCAGCATCGACGGCAATACGCACGGGGAGTGTCTGGTCGGTCCGCACAAAACTACGCACATTCACATCTTTGAGCGAAGTCTGGAGTGCATCGCGGAGCACTTTATCGTTATCCAGAATAATCGCTGGCGAAATCGTCAAGGTGTTCGTCAGTCCGAGCACCTGACTGAGCTGCGCGTAGACTTTGGCACGTTCGGGAGATTCCTCGGGTGGCAAATCACTGACACGTATCGCAACGGTATAAATGGGCATACTCTCAGCCAAGAGTGTGGTCCCATCAGATGCGAAGATCTCGCCACGAATGGGGCGAATGGGCACATAACGGGTCGTATTGACCGATGTCGAGTAGGTGTGGCGATCGGCTTCGGTTTGTATCAACTGCAACTGGTACAAGCGCCCCATCAGGACGCTGAACACAATAAAAACGATGAGTTTTGGAACGAAAATACGCATGGCGGCCTCGCCTAATAGACGTCGATGGGAACTTCACCACGTCGGATACCACGCCACGACCGGAGCAACAGAAAAACCGGGAGTGCGGGAATCAAAATCACCGCGAGCTCAGGGATGAATACCACCACGATGTACTTGGCCAAATCAAAGCCACCGATGAGTGCATAGGTAAACAGCACATGGAACGCATGATACGTCAACCCACCCAAGACCACTGCCACAATGGGGAGTAACCAGTTTTCGCTGGTGATACGCGCCAACACGGCATAGACGGCCAACATCGCCAGCAATAGCAAAATGGAATGCCATCCCAGCCACGTGCCACTGACGATATCGAGAACCAGTCCGGCATAGAATGCCCAGCGAGAAACAATGGCAATTGGCTCGATGAGCACCTGGATGACGACCAACAGGAGCATGACGTTGACGGCGACATGAAACACCGTTGGCACAAACAACCGCTGTCCGATCACAAAAAACGCCACGATGAGTAGCGTCCGGACCTCTAGCCAAATAACTTCTTCTACTTTTCGTCGCTTTGTATTATCCATACGTACCGTACTACTTCCGGATCGATGTAGGGCTGGATTTCGGCGACTTTATTGCGTCCCTCGAGGCCGACTGACTTAACAATCCCGACAGGGATATCGGCAGGGATGGCGGAATTAGGTAGCGACGGGCCAAACAAACGCGTCAGCCCAGCAGTAACCACACTATCGCCGACGACAATCTGGCCTTCTCGTTCTATTTCGGTCATGTGGAGCATGGCATCGCGCTCCATCAAGCCTTGCGCGACGCCACGAATGACCGTATCGCCATGATAGATTTGGACGCTGACGAGGCTGCTGTAATCCGTCACGAGCAAGACATTGGCGCTATTGGGACCGACTTGATCGACGACGCCGACGAGTGCTGGTGGACTACTCTGATAGCGCGAAATAACTGCCATCCCGACATTGATTCCTTGTTTTGTCCCTACTCCGATGATTGCCGTGCGGCGCCCTTCGGCCATGGTTTGGACACTAATGTCGGCACCGACAAGGCGCCACGGGTTTTCTTTTTCAATGCGCAATTGTTCCCGCAGACGCATGTTTTCGAGTTCGAGCTGCGGAATGCGGATGATTTGACCTTTGAGGTCGCTGTTTTCTTTGGCGAGGGCATCACGCTCAGTGGTAACACGTTGGACGTCCATCGATCCCGTAAACATATCACCGAGGCGGGCGACCGAGCTTTGTGTGCTGCCCAATGACGGTGCGATGTAACTCGAAATCATGCTCCGCACCGGTGTGAGGACGCCTTGGTAATCAAGGAGGAAAAACAATACTGCGAGGAAAATGAGCACAGCGACGACGAGGCTGTTACCCCTCCCGCCGCTCCTCGACCGCACAGAAGACCGATCTCGCATATGTTGCAGCCTCGCCCGTGTGTGTTGCGAACAGCCTAGTATTTGATGCGGCGGGTGCGTTGCGTCGCCGTCAAAATGTCACGATAGATGGGATTGTGAATGTTTTCGACCATTTTGCCGGCACCGCGGGCGACGCACGACAACGGGTTTTCGGCGACATAGACCGGCATGCGCGTCTCGGCGGCGATGCGGCGGTCCAAGCCACGCAACAGAGCACCGCCACCAGCGAGCACGATGCCGTGTTCCATGATGTCGGCGACGAGTTCGGGTGGGGTCTCTTCGATCGCGGCACGGATATCAGCCAGAATTGTATTGATAGGACCGACGATGCCTTCACGGAGCTCGACGCTCGATACTTCGACGGACTTGGGTAAGCCAGTCAATGCGTCACGACCACGCAAGACGACTTTGAGTTCTTCTTCGAGCGGGTACGCACTGCCTGCGGCGACTTTGGCACGTTCGGCCATACGTTCACCGATATGCAAGTTGTACTCGCGGCGGGCGAATTCGATGATGGCCTCGTCGATTTCGTCCCCTGCAGTACGGATCGAGTGATTCACGACGATACCGCCCAACGAGATGATGGCAACTTCAGTGGTACCACCACCGATGTCGATAATCATCGAACCGATGGGTTCGTCGACCGGCAGACCAGCGCCGATTGCTGCGGCCATGGGTTCTTCCACGACGTATGCGTCACGCGCATTGGCGTTGAGTGCAGCGTCACGCGCAGCCCGCATTTCGACCTGGGTGACACCTGACGGCACACCGATGACGACGCGAGGGCGTGGTGCAATCAAGCCAAACGAGCGATCATGGGCTTTTTCGATGAAGTGCTTGATCATCTTTTCGACGACGTCGAAGTCGGCGATAACGCCGTCTTTGAGTGGTCGCACCGCGATGATATTTGCGGGTGTCTTGCCGACCATGGCTTTTGCTTCGGCACCAACCGCGATGACTTCTTTGGTCTTGCTGTCGATGGCGACGACGGACGGCTCCGAAATAACGATGCCGCGGCCGCGCACATGGACCAATGTATTGGCGGTACCAAGGTCAATGCCTAGGTCGCGGCCAAACGCACCGAGTAATGAATTGAGTGGGTTGGAGAATCGCACACATTGCTCCTCTAAATTGCGCTTTTCAGCGCACACACGCACGAGCGAGCGCGTCTACGAAAGCCGACCGGCGTCTGCGGTGCATCATTGCAACAGGACTCGGAATGGACAACCATCGCATCCGCGAAAAAATCTATGAGCTTATTGCTCTTCGAAGACCGCTTTTACACGGAACATTCCCAAGTCAGTTTCAGCGCTATTGCGGATGGCGGCGGCGCGATCAAGCGACGGCCAATTCGCATCGGTACGCAGTGCATTGACCAAATCGGTCACCTGTGCAGTCGGTTCAACACCAGTCACGTCGACGGCTTGGAGGGCACTGACATGCTCCAAAATCCGCGAAAGCTGACTCTGCATTGCATCTATTTCTCCATCGCTCAGACGGAGGCGCGCTAAATCTGCGACACGGACGACTTCTGCACGGGTTAACGACATGGCTTCACTCACTTTTTCATGCGTACTATCGCTATAGTAACAGATTATCAGCCGATCCCACGAGTTGTCATCAGACACTCATGGAGTCGCTGTCGGGACTGGTGTGCTGGTTACCGTTGCAGATGCCGTAGCAGTTGCCGTGGCGGTAGCAGTTGCCCCCGGTGTCGTGGTGCTCACAACGTCGGTCGTGCCGTCCACGGGAGCCGTTGGTGTGGCTGCGCCATCGGCAGGTACCGGCGTGGCCGTTGCATCACTCCCCGCCCCCTGCGTCGGCATCACCGGTGCTTCGCCGACCCGCTCGAGGCGGATAAATGGCAGATCATTGAGCAGACGCACATCACTCGGCAGGTTCAACTGCACCTGGCGCATCGGATTGGCAGAATCCCACTCGCCGACCCGCACTTCGGGTGCAATCCCACTCAGGCCAGTGCGTTGTGCATTGACTCCGAGGCTCATATCCAAATACACCACCGCGGGCTCGGCGTTGAACACCATCCCTGCAGGCGCATCGAGAATCGTCACCGCGTACGGCAGTTTGACGCGCAACGGGTCGGTGGTTTTGCCTATTGCAATGACCACATCTACCGCGCGCGGCGTGTTTTCGGCCAATGTGATGCTGTCACCCAGGTTATTTGTCAGCAACACAGTCATGGTAATCGTCGCCGTCGCGTCGCCGATGTCGATGACATCGGTGGCAATTGACGACACGCCATCCAATGCGCCAGCCTTGCCATTGATGGTCACAAAGACAGGATCCACCGTAATCCCATTGATACGATAGCCTGGGGCCACCGAGCCACGGAGCGTCGGCTCGATGACGACTTGTTTGCGGACCGATGACGGATTCATCACCACACGCGCTGTGATTTGCGGTGGTATCACCGTCACGCCCTTGATGGTTTTGTTGAACTTGTCTTTGAGGACGACATCTGCATCGACCGTGTAATCGGCGGTACGCGAGGCAATGTCGATGGTGTACTGTGCGGTGCTGACACTATTGACCAATCCTGCAGGGCCAGTGATGCGTACCATGCCGGAATTCGGTTCCATAAGAAAAATGTCGGGTTTGTAGAGTGCGATATCGTAGCTATCGTTGCCCAATGCGCGGTCGACCGGGAACTCGAGATCCTTGAGCGTATCAATGCGAATCGCCATCTGTGACGGTTTCGCCTCTGCTTTAATGTAGCCCAACCCGGTATCTGGTACGACATTAATGCTGACCAGTTGTTCGCCGATTCCCACCTTCGAAACATCGATGGTCGCCTTGATGTTTTCGTCGGCGCGTAACGCATTAATCGTCGCTTGCGACGCGTACACGACGACCTCGACCATCGGTAATGTTGTGTTTTCTTGGCCCGATTCGTCGATGAGGACATACCCCTGCGGGAGGCCGATCTTTTGTACCTGCAGTTTAATCGTCGTCTTGGTACTGGGGTTATTGGTGATATCGACATAGATCCACAGGCCGAACGCCACCAAAAATGCGACCAAGACACGCTGCCAGACGATGGTGCGTAATCGCTTCATGCCTTCACCGTCGCTTTTTGCTCATCGACATGTAACAGCGTCATCAAGAGCATCACGATGCTTTCTTCGGACAAATTACTTGTCATTTCGCGGTTATAGAAAAGCGAAATCGTGCCGGTCTCTTCCGAGACCACTAAAGCTACTGCATCGGAATGTTCGGTAATGCCCCGAGCTGCACGATGGCGCGTCCCAAAACGGCGCACACCACCCATTTCGTCACTCAAGGGCAACATCACATTTGCAGCCAATATCCGCTCACCCCGGATAATCACCGCCATATCGTGCAACGGTGTACTGGGGATAAAAATCTGTTTGAGGAGTTGCCAGCTGACCCGCGCATCGAGGAGCACGCCACCGCCCACGTGATCTTGCAAACCAACATTCCGCTCAAAGACAATCAGTGCGCCGATGCCTTCCTTCGACATCTCGATGGCACTCTGTGCAACCGTTTGCACCATCGCGCGGCGACCGTCGCCTTTTTCATCCTTGTTTTCGCTGACGAACTTACTCAGCTGTGTCCACAAATCCAGAATGCGGCCGTTTTGTCCTAATGATTCGAGGAGACGCCGCAATTCGGGTTGAAAAACAATCGGGATAGCCACGACCAATGCGGGCTGGAGCATCGTCGTGACCAACCAATGGATGGTCGCAAACGGTGTTACTGCGCCTACGATCAACAACACGATGAGCATCACAATGATGCCTTGAATCAGCTGAATGGCACGCGTGCCCCGGATCGCGCCCCACAACAGGTACAACACGATAGTGACAAACGCGATGTCGATCCAAATGAAGTACCAACTGGTACCCACGCCAGATCCCGCGAAGGGATTGAGTTCTGTGACCAACCGCCAAAAAATGTCGTTCATACCGATCCTGTGTGCTCGTCGACTCGAGCAATCTATTACGTATTGTAGTATGTGAAAACAATGAAGGCAATAGGTGGACACCTGCAAAACAGCTGATGCAGGGCAGCTATGTGAGGCGCAGTCGGGAGGCGTGCGTTACTGGGGTAATTTGCGCCGTTTGGCCGCAGGGAGGCGCCGATAGTCATCGCCGTCCATGATGATGAATTCTTCGCAGATGGCCCGGTCCGACATGCGCGAAAAGACACGCGGTTCTATTTCTTCGGGGCGGCGATTGCTGGTAATGACCGTCGGCAAGCGCCCGTTGTAGCGATGATTGATTATTTGGAAGAGCTTTTCACGGGCCCATGGGGTCGTGTTTTCGGTGCCCAGGTCATCCAAAATCAGCACCGCTGCGTCGCGTATCAGCTCGAAGCGCTGGTCGTACTGGACCTCGCTACTCGGTCCGAATGTCGAGCGCAGATGGTCGAGCAAATCTGGCACCACAGCAAACAACACACGGTAGTTGTGCACCAGGAGCTCATTGGCGATGGCGCTCGCCAAGTGGGTTTTGCCGGTCCCATAATTGCCAAAAAGCACCAACCAACCATTGGGTTTGCGGGCGAAATCGCGGGCTTTGATGAAGGCGCGTTTGACACCCCGCATCTCGGCATCGAAGGTATCGAAGGTTTTGTCTGCGAATGCAGCCAGGTTGCTCATCTCGAGCAGTTCGGCGGCAGTGCGGTGTTCGCGCTCGGCGAGTTTACACCGACAGGGAATCAGCATGCCAAAGCGCGGGTGCCCGTAGGGTACCGATTCTTTGTAATAGCCGATTCCACCGCATTCGGGACAGACGTTAGAGGTCACTGGTATCACTCCCTCGGCGGAACAAATCGCCGTATGCACCCTCGGTATACTGATCAGCCGATATTGCTGGTTCGCGCAGATGACTATCGCGACCATCTTTGGCCCACTTCTGCAGGATTTTGCTGACATAGCGCCACGACCGTACATTGGCAACGACTGCTTCGCGCATCGCTTCGGCGAACCAATGTGCCGGGTACATTCTGGCCGCCGCACGCAGTTCTGCCACCAACATGGGAGTCACGACGCCGATGTGCTGTTCGTAGAGGCGCAACACATCAGGAGTTGCTTCGCTGGTCGGCGCAGGCACCGCATCGGTCTGCACATCGGCCCAGCGGCGGTTTTCGACCGTATCGACAACATACCAATTGACGGCACGACCGTGTTGATCCAGGCGCACGACATGCAGAAAACTGCCCCGCTGCACCGCAGCCGCCAATCCTTCGGACAACACGTCACTATAGGCAGAATTGGGGGCAACAACCAACAAACTCTGCTGCAGGACGGTATCGAAGAGCAACGCATCCCAACTCACGCGGCGTGGTCGTGTCGTTTGTGCCGTGATGAGACCGTACAGATGCAACGACACTTTGAGTTCGATGATGCTGGTGATGCGTGGTAGATGGACGGCAACAAAGTCGGCCGGGACGGGGACGACGGTGGAGCGATTCGGTGGAGGGGTCGTCATGGCTAGTACCCTTCCGGCGTCCGATACGTCAGGTCCGAAAAGCGCGTGGTCGAGGGATCAAAGCGCATATTGACGACCCCGACGGGTCCGTTACGATGCTTCGCAATGTGAATTTCGGCAATGCCTTTTTTGTCGGATTCTTTGTTGTACAGCTCGTCGCGATAGATGAACATGACGATATCGGCGTCTTGTTCGATCGAACCCGATTCACGCAGGTCACTCAGCATGGGGACGTGGCTCTGGCGGCCTTCGACTGCACGTGATAGCTGCGACAAAGCGATGACGGGGACGTTCAGTTCACGGGCGAGTGCTTTGAGACCGCGCGAGATTTCGCCCACTTCTTGGACGCGGTTTTCTTTGCCTTTGCCCGACATCAACTGCAAGTAGTCGATGATAATCAGGTCGCAGCCGTGTTGGGCTTGGAGGCGGCGCGCTTTGCTCCGCAGTTCCATGATGCTGATGCCCGGGGTATCTTCGATATAAATCGGTGCTTGCGCCAAGCGACCCATGGCTTCGAAGACGGTTTTGAGTTGATTATCGGGGACCTGGCCGAGGCGCAGGCGATGGGTGTCGATTTGCGTTTCCATGGCGATCAAGCGCTGGACAAGCTGTTCACGACCCATTTCGAGGCTGAATACCGCAACTGTGTGCTGGAAGTACATGGCGACGTTGTAGGCCATACTCATGGCGAACGACGTTTTGCCGGTACCGGGGCGGGCCGCGAGGATAATCAGGTCGGAGCGTTGCAGGCCACCGGTGATTTGATCGAAGTCGCGGTAGCCGGTCTGCACGCCGAGGATTTCGCCCCGGTGTTCTTGCAGGTAGTTGAGTTGCTCGTAGTAGTTGTCGACGACCTTCGAGATGTGGACGAAGTCCTGCGACGTACGCTTCTGGGCGATGTCGAAGAGGAGGGCTTCGGCTTTATCGATGGTCTCGTCGATTTCGGCTTGTTCGTTGTAGCCCAGGGCAGCGATGTGTGCGCCCGTCTCGATGAGGCGGCGCAGGAGCGCGGTGCGTTCGACGGCGCGGGCATAGTATTCGATGTGATACGACGTCGGGACGGTATCGACCATCTCGCTCAGATAGACCAAGCCACCCACCTGCTCGAGTTGACCACGACGGCGCAGTTCTTCGGCGACGGTGCGGGTGTCAGGTGGGATGCGGTTGTTATAACAGGCGACCATCGCTTCGTAGATTTGGCCGTGACGCTCGAGGTAAAAGTACTCGGGTTTGATCCACGCCGTAATGGCCGAGAGGGCATCACGGTTGAGGAGGATGGACCCAAGCGTGGCGCGCTCGGCTTCGATGTTGTTGGGGAGCGATGGCTGTGTCATGGTGATTTTCGATAAATAAACGACTGTGATGTGGTAAGAGACTACCGAACATCACAGTCGTATGGGTCAAAGGAGCGAAGTGGAGCGATTAGGCTTCGTTGGCGGCCGTCACGACGACGTTCACGTTGGCGATGACGCCAGCCATAACGCGGTAGTGCACCGTGGACGAGCCGAGGCTCTTGATGGGCTCTTCGAGGTCCAGACGGCGACGATCGATTTCGATCCCGAGGGCCGCATGCAGCTTCTCGGCGATGTCGCTGGCGGTGACCGAACCGAACAAGCGGTCGTTTTCGCCGACGCGCTCGGAGAAGGTCAAGGTCACACCGGCGATGCGCTCGGCGATGATTTGGGCTTCGGAACGCAAGACTGCATCACGCTTGGCCTGAGCGGCGAGGCGCTCTTCGGCCTGCTTGATGGCGCCACGGGTAGCGATGATGGCAAAACCCTGTGGCAACAAATAGTTGCGACCGTAGCCGCCGGAAACTTCTTTGATCTCACCGACTGTGCCAAGATTCTCGACGTTCTTGGTCAGCAACACTTTCATCTTCGTCGCCACAATTGGCTCCTATTCACTTCCGCGCACCAACGGCGGCGCGAGAATGCGGACACACGCCGCCTCATACACAATATGTAGTACATACTACCACACCGACTGGCGAGGGTCAAACCGAATTGCGCCGCCACGCCGCAACGCCCCGTTTTGGCGCTTTTCTGATGACAAAATGATGACTACTGCACCACACGCCGCATCTGCAACGCACGAGCGAGCTGTTGTTCTGCCGTATTACAGGCGGCTAAACCGGCCCATGTGTCATCCCACAGCTGCGTTTGCAACTGCTCAAGCAAGAGACCAATCGCAGGGCCGGCAGGAACCCCAGCGGCTATCAAATCACGTCCTTTGATGCGCAGTGGCGCGTGTGTTTGGATTGCCGCGTTGCGTGCGAGGAGCTGTGCGAGCGTCGGTTCGAGGATGGCCACCGTCCGCAATTGCACTGGATCGAAGCCTGCCAATGCGCGGATGGAGCGACTCGGCCGGCTCGCCAACCAACGCCGCCAAGTACGCCGTGTCTGGCGCAGAGCAACCAACTCGCGATAGGCCACCGGGAACTCGGTCCACGCATCTACGGTTGCAGCGAGCTCCTGCAACGGCACGCGCCAGAGCAACACCAACAGGCGCTCGGTGGGTGGCACTGCGATGAGCGCAGCATGGTCTGCGTCACGCAATCGAGCCCCAGGGAGGATCTGCGCCAAGACCCCCCAGCGCTGCAATAGGTGCAAGGCTGGTGCGGGGTCGGCTTCGTCACAGGTACGGAGCAGCTCTTGGAGCCAGCGGTAGCGTGACACCGTGGCACATACCTCTGCTGCAACCGCCCAGGTGATGAGCCGACGGAGCCGCATATCGACCCGTAACTGCAAACGGGCTGCGATGCGTGCAAGCCGGATGAGCCGGGTAGGGTCTTCGAAAAAACTCAACGGGTGGACCATCCGTGCCAGACCGGCATGGACATCGGCCCAGCCACCGAATGGATCGTGTACTGGCAATGGTGCTCCGACCAACAGCTCGACTGCCATCGCATTCATCGTCAAATCGCGGCGACGCAAATCGACCGCGATGTCGGGCGCTGGTACGACGCTCGGCAACGCGCCGATTGTCGCATAGTGTTCACTCCGAGCGGCGACCACGTCATAGTGCGTCATCCCAAGGAGCGGTTGGAGCGTCGCAGGGAATGTCAGCGACGCGGTCTGGAATGCGCTGCGTTGCACAATCGTGCCACCTGTCGCGGTCGCGATAGCGTCGATGATTGCCGCAAAATCGCCGACGATCGCGACATCGAGGTCAGTCAATACTTCGCGCCGGAACAGTGCGCGGACCACGCCACCGACGAGGTACAACCTGACCGCGTGTTGCCCACAGATATCAGTCAGATGCTCCAAAAACTGCACCAGCGCGGGGTGGAATTGCGCACCAAGGTCAGCCCACGTCAGGTACAGCGGAGCAATTTGGTGTGGCGACGGGTGCACCGCTGGACGGCATATCCAGCCGATTGGTGCTTGGGCCAGACCGAAGTGCACCGCAGCCTGACAATCTGTAGCCGTCGCAATGCCGATCTGACGACCCGCGCGGAGGACGTGCACCAGCGGGTGTGTCGCACACAGGACGGCAGTAGCACCGATGGATTGATCGGAGGGGACGGTGGGTTGCACGACGGCACTCCTCTGCGGGATGATTGGCAGGTGGGGGTATTTCGTGGGATACGGATGCGAAAAATGCGCGTTATTGCATCTTTTTCGCTCTGCATGCTATAATCAAATGCTTATTTACTATACTACGCAGTGACGGAGAGTGGTAACACATGGATGGCAAGCAGATTTCCTTTGGCAGCACCGGGATCGAGGAATTACTCGAAGCTCTCCGTGAAGCTGGCGAACCGCAAGACATCGCATGGCTTGCTGAGCGGTATATAGAGATTCTACGCACCAAAGCCCAAACGGAGGAGCAAGAATGACCAACCTGCCGACCTTCGCCGGGAGCCCCGGCGAGCGTGCATTGGCCGAACAGATTCACGAGCTGTTGCGCCAACAGGGGCGTTTTTTCTCGAGCGATGCGCCATTACGGCAGCACCTCAGCAATCTCGTCACATATTTTGCCAAGCGTTTGAATGTCAGTCCTGACGCTGCTGCCAAGCAGGTCAGCGCTGCATTGCATGCCAATCCGGCGATTTTTGCGCTCGAAAGCGTCAAAGTCGTCGTCGACGACATCGAAAACGAAGGCACCGTCGAACGTGATGACACGCTGATTACCACCGGCATCAACGGTGCGTTCCAGGCGTTCCACGTCGATACGAGCCACAGCCTGGCTGCCCGCTTGTACGAGCCCGAGCATCCACTCCCGATTGACGACATGAGCGTTGTGATTACCACCACGCGCCCAATCATGCCAAAAATCGATCCGGTCTATGTATCGGATTACTGGTTGAACGGCAGTAGCGAGACCAGCGAGGGCGGTGACGAAGGTAACGACGACATCGAACTCATCGGCGAGAGCGATCAGGCGTCAGCAGTCGTCCAGCCTGGTGTCAAATCACCCAGCGTGCGGAGCTCCGATGCCCAGCGCATTAATTTGCCACAAGGCATTAGCATCGATTTGGCCCAGCCGACTGCGGCAATCATGGCCTTGCATGGCGATGCGATTATCTCGGCGTTGCGCGGCGTCATCGAAAAAGACACCCTCAAGCGCATTGCCGTATTCGGGAATCAGACGGCACTCGAGAGCGACGTCCGTTCCTTCTCGAAGAACGATTTGCGCCAGATTACCGAATATATCGAAAACGAGCAGCAGCGCCCCGTCGAAGACACCGACATCTTGGTCAACGTGTTGCGCGTCAACAGCCGTGCAGCAGACTTCGAGAAGCAGCGTTTTGCCCTCAACTTCCGTATGCTGAAGGACCTCGAATTCGTCGGTGTGGCAGGGGCGAATCTGTGGGCGACCCGCAAGTTGCTCGACAAAGTCGGTGCCAACAAGCGCTTCAAGGCAGCCGACATGGCAGCCTTCGTCAACCATCTCGAAGAGGGCTTTGACGATAGCACCAACGTCACCACCGTCGAAGCCATTCAGGCCAAGGGCAGCGTCACGCATACCTTGACATTCTTCGAATGGGAATACGGCGTGTTGCCATTGAATGATGCATTGGCAGCGATTTTGCCTAGTGCAGTTATCAATCGCCAGAGTGCCGCAGTGGTCGAGTTCGAAGTACCGCAGCACTCGTTCAGCGTCAGCATCAACATGCGCTTCCCCGTGGGTAACCGCGGCGGTTGGTTGCAAGGCTTCGACGAGTTCTTCCGCGATGTCTTGGTGCCCGGCGCCATCATCACGCTGAAGCGCACCAACAAGCCAAATGTAGTGTCACTGACCTACAACGAAATCGAAGAACGCAGCGAACAACTGCTCTACATCGACGACAGCAAAAAGAAGAGCAAGTTTGCCTTCGGTGAGCTCAGCATCAACAGCGAAGTCGACGAAGACATGTTGCCGACACAACAAGCCGTCGGACGGATTCGCCGCATCAAGTTCTTCGAAATCAGCGAACGCAAGAACATCAATACCCTCATCGACCATATTTTCATGGGCTTCGGCGAAGAAGTCGGTACCAAGCAAGAGCCGGTCTATCGCATGAGCTTCGAGCAGCTGTTCAACGTGATGTCGATTTATCGCAGCATCACCCGGAGCTACCTCATGCACGCCCTCCACGAGAGCGAAAACTGCCGCGTCGCCAACAACGCCTCGGGCTTGTGGGATTGCCGCGCAGACATGGTTGTCAACGAGCGCAGTGGCGGTGGCTTTGACCAGCGCGGCGGCGACGACGAAGACGACGAATAAGCCACGACACGGTCGTGCGCCACAGACGAGGGGCTGAGCTACGGCTCATCCCCTCTTTTCTATCAGGAGTCAGCTATGACCAATGACGCCAATACCCTGAGCGGAACGCTCCAAATGTTCCGCCAACCGAGCACCATCACCCGGGCCCGGTTGCGGATTTTGACCGATATGCGCGAACGCGATCAGGATGTCTTTTGGGCCGATTGGAAGCTCATCCCCCGCGACGGTCGCGCGCGCATTGTGTAACTGTTGAACGAAATAAGCGAAGACAACTTGGATCTCGATTTTCGCCCCGTGATGCGGTGGTTGCTGGCCGATGGCGATGCCGAAGTGCGCCGCCGTGCCATCGAAGGCTTATCCGAAGAAGAGAATCCCCGCGTCATCGAACCACTGCTCCACCTCCTTAATCACGACCCCGAACCGAGCGTGCGGGTCGCGGCAGCACTCGGACTGGCGCGTTTTACCGAGCTCGCCGCCATGGAAGAATTGACCCCAGCCACTGCCGCGCACCTCAGCCAGGCGCTGATGACCGCACTGATGGCCGAGGTCAACAACGTCGACCTCTACCGACGCATCCTCGAAGCCCTCGGCTGGGTCAGTGACCCGGCCGTCAGTAGTGCGGTGCGCATGGCATGGCAAAGCGACAAAGGAGCACTGCGCGAGAGTGCGTTGGTGGCCATGGGCCGGAGTGGCGATACCACCTGGCTCCCCATGGTGCGTGAAGGCCTCGAGCGCGGCACCCCCGCAGTACGCTACGAAGCCGCCCGGGCCTGTGGTGATTTTGGCGATCAGGCAGCCAACCTCGTGCCCTTGTTGATTGTCGCCAGCCAAGACGACGACGTCGAAATTGCCGTGGCGGCCATTGACGCCCTCGGGAGCATCGGTGACGACCGTTCGATTAAAGTACTTAAGCAACACGCAGCAGGTCGTGATGCCGCAAAACGTGACGCCGCATTGGCCGCGCTCGAAGACCACGAAGGAAGCGGCGACGTCTTTGGCGGCTGGAAGCCCGGCCCTAGTGACCGTGACCGGGCGGCCTTCGAAACAGACGATGACGACGACGAGGAGTAGATCGATGCACTACCGTCACGTATCTGACCTGACCCACCACTACGACCTGGTCTGCCTATCGCCGCACCTCGACGATGCAGCCTTGTCGTGCGGCGGTGAACTGATAATGGCACGCCAGGCAGGTTTGCAGACTCTGGTCGTGACCGTGTGTACCGCGGTACCACCCGAATCACAGAGCTACAGTGCGCTGGCCGTCGAATTCCACGCCGAATGGGGCTTGGACCATGCCGAGGCCGTGACCGTGCGCCACGGCGAAGACCGCAAAGCAATGGGCGTGCTGGGGGTCGATTCGATCTGGCTCAACTTCGACGATGCCATTTATCGCATGCCAAACGACTACAACAGCCGTGAAACATTGTTTGCCATGCCGCATGCGGCCGATACCCTGGCGCGCGAATTGACCCCCGTGTTGCGAGACATCGCCAGCCGCGTACAGGCGCCGCGCTGGTTGGTGCCGGCTGGGGTTGGCATGCATGTCGACCATTTGAATGTGCTGGCCGCTGCCGAAGCGGTATGTGCTCGTGATGTGCTCGCCTTGTACGAAGAAGTCCCGTATGCGCTGACGCCCGAGTTTTTGGCGACGCGTCGGGCGTTGATACAACCGGTGCTCCACACCACTGCCATCGGGCCAGCATTGGCTGCCAAAATCGCCGCGGTGCAGTCGTACGACAGTCAAATGGCAGCGTTGTTCGGCGACCCGGCGACCGTTGGCAGTCAATTGACCAGCTATCACCGCGACATCGGTGCCGGCGTGCCTGCCGAGCGCTGGTATACGCGCCCGTAGTATGAAGGTGCTATGAGCTATCCTGCAATCACCGTGATACACCCCGATGCCGCTCGTTGGGATGCGTTCGTCGACCAGCACCCCGAGGGGCATCTGCTCCAGCAGAGTCGCTGGTCGGCGGTCAAACAGACCACCGGCTGGGAGTGCCTGCGCATCGGCATCTGCGACGACGGTGAATTGTTGGCGGGCGCGCAAATCCTCATCAAGAAGCGCTATGGGCTGGCTGCCTGGTACATCCCCCGTGGTCCGGTCCTGGCAGATGACCAATTGCTCAATCAGGCGCTCCTGGCGGCGCTTCGTTCACAAGCACGACAGCAGCGCACGGTGCTGATCCGCATGGAACCAAACATGGTCGTCGGATCCAAACGCGAGCGCATCGTCACTCGCTTGCTCGAAAGCGCGGGACTGCAGACGAGCGAAAGTACGCAGCCGCAACACAGCGTGCAGATTGACCTTGCGCCGACCGTCGATGCGCTCCTGGCGGCGATGACCAAAGGGCACCGGGCCGACATCAAAAAAGCACAGAAGCTGGGTGTGACCATCCGCGTGGGCACCACAGACGCGGATTTGGATGTGTTTGTCGGTCTGATGGAAGAAACCGGTGCGCGTGCGGGGTTTGCGGTGCATAGCAAAGCCTACTATGCCGAGGTCTGGGAGCGCTTTCGCCAGAAACAGCGCGCCCTCCTGCTGGTTGCCGAGTACAACGGCGCGCCGGTGGCAGCGGCGATGATGGTCGCCTCGAGCCAGACGGCCTGCTATTTGTATGGTGGATCGAATGCCGAGGCGTTCCAATGCGCGGCGAACCACCTCATCCAATGGCACGCCATCCAGTGGGCCAAGGAAC
>JBJONV010000201.1:0-47181 GCA_046051665.1 Chloroflexota bacterium | reverse complement strand
TGCCTTCACCGTAGCGCTGGACCCGTTGGTAGCGTGTGCTCGTGATGGGCGTTACCGAGTTGACGAATTCGCCGCGCTCTGGAGCACTCAGCGTCGATACGCTCCCATCGGCGTGGATCCCCACGATGGCGCCGTCCCCGATGTGGAGTGCATGCCAGGTATCGGCCATCACCACTACCACCATCAAGGTGCAGGCATATGCACTCAGGCTGTGTCCTTCACTTGCGGCGAGTTTGACGAGGCTGTTCCGGGCTTCGGTGAATGCTTCTTTGAGCATTTGTTCGGGATTTTTGGGTGCGCGGGTGAAGCGCCAGATGAGTTCACGGACACCGCCGAGCGATAATTTGCGCGTGCGCTGTAGGTCAAAGGTGCGTTCGATCGAGTTGATGACGCTTTTGCACGCATGCTTCGCACCGACGTGGGCATACTCTGCCGATCCAAGGCCATCCGACACGGCCACAATCAGCGTGCCGTTGGCCAACATAATCATGTGCGCATCTTGGCACGGAGTTTCTGTTTTGAGGTGAGAACTGCCCACAATCGAGGCACCACCGGATGTCCACGACATGCTGGGCCCCTTTCGGCTACAGAGTGCCCCAATCGGAGGTTGGTTTGAGTGTGACGGTATCGTTTGGTTGCGACTGCGACACATGTTGCAGACTGCCCGAAAGCCAGACGAACATCTCGCGGAAGGAGTACCCCTTGAGGCCAATCGGCTGGCGATGTGACAAAAGGCTGAGCACGTGCATGTCTGCACCGGCTACACCAACGCCAAAGAATGCGACGCCTTTTTTCACTTCTTCGGCACGGATACGCTGCGCGGCGCTCTTCCATTGTTGCGTGCCGTCACTCGGTGTGCCGTCGGTCACCAACATAATCCACGGTCGATAATAGGGGATACCAACGCTACGGTACAACGCCTTGCGCTCATGGACCATATCGAGCGCTTGATGCAATGCGGCACCAAGGGGGGTATCGCCTGTGGTGACTAACTCTGGCGCACGAAACTCGCTTGCCGATGTGAACGGGACTGCTATTTGTACCGGACCAAAGGTCACAACAGCGACTTCGACCCGTGATTGCGCTATTTCGTCGCTGCGGAGTTCCGTCTGGAACGCCTGCAACCCTTCATTGAGTTGATTGATTTTTTCACCGGCCATCGACGTCGACGTGTCGAGAACCAACACACACGCACAGCGCGGGTCAGGATTGGATGTGTCGAAGTGTAACTCGGGTAGCCGGAACTCGTTTTGTGTCATTGCTATCCCTTAAATCATGATGACCCTGGTACTGAAATACTACCATATGCCGTAAAACGTGGCAAATGAAGAGACGAAGGTACGGTTTCCTCCACAACACACTTGCTGGCATTTTCGGAGTTGTGTGTTCGGTACAAAAGAAATGACGTGCGCCGAGACAGCTATACCGTATGTAAGCCTGCACCGGTATTCTCCAATTCGCTGTCATCGCTGCGTCACGAAGACGCGGAACCGTGGGGTTTTCGCTCTATCCAGCGCTGTCGTTACCGGCCTTCCCGATGTTTTGTCGATAGTGAAAAAAACAGAAATCCCCGGATCCGCACGCGGCGAATCCGGGGAGACTTGCGGCACTACAAGGTCGCTTTGCGACCCGAAATGCTGATATTGTCGTTGTTGGCAATGCGCGCACGTAGTTGGGTGAGCAGTTCATCGACTTTCTCTGGCGTGCTGAGCTCGCCGTAGTAATCGAGGTTGGCCTGGAGCAGCGGTGCGCGGTTACAAGCAGCCAAGCACTTCACGCGTTGCAGGGTAAACATACCATCTGCCGTGGTTTCTTCGCTTTTGATGCCCAACTTTGATTCGAGGGTGCCGACGAGTTCTTCGGCGCCACAAAACGCACACGGGACGTCATCGCAGACCTGGAGGACCACCTTGCCTACTTTATCGTCATAGAGCAGGGTGTAGAATCCTACGACTTCGAACACGTCGGTGGGATTGACGTCGATGATTTCGGCGACTTCGCGAATGGCAGCATCGGTCAGTTGGCCATACGAATCTTGGGCGATGTAGAGCAACGCCAAAATCGCGCTACGCTTCTGAGGATATCGGGCCAAGATGGTATCAATCTCGGCACCGTGTGATTGACGGAGTGACATAGAGCATCCTACCTGGTGGGCGGTCTGCACCGCTTAACGATCCACTTCACCGAGCACGGGGTCGAGCGAGGCAATCAAGGCGACCAAGTCGGCCATCAGCTGGCCTTTTGCCATGTGTGGCAGTGCCTGCAAATTGATGAACGATGGAGCGCGCATGTGGACCCGGTACGGCTTGGGGCTGCCATCGCTGACGATGTACGTGGCCAACTCACCGCGCGGCGATTCGATGGCGACCATTGCGTCTCCACGGGGTGGCTTGAACCCTTCAGTCCACAGTTTAAAGTGGTGGATCAGGGATTCCATGCTTTCCGTGATTTCGATTTTGGGTGGCGGCGCGATTTTGCGATCTGCCGTCTGCCATGGTCCAGGGCCCATATCCTTGAGACGTGTGTACGCTTGCTGGACAATTTTGACGGACTCGCGCATTTCGGCCATGCGGACGAGGTAGCGGTCATAGATGTCGCCGTTGGTTGCCGTTGGGATCGAGAAGGTGTACTTCTCGTAGCCGCTGTACGGCATTGCTTTGCGCAAATCCCATGCAATACCAGTCGCCCGCAAACCAGGCCCGGTCAAGCCATACTGCAGTGCAGCTGCACTGTCGATGGCACCGATGCCCATGGTGCGCTCTTTCCAGATCAGGTTATTGGTGAGCAAGGATTCGTATTCGTCGATGCGTGATGGCATGATGTCGAGCAGTGCTTTGACCGCAGGGAAGAATCCCTCGGGCAAGTCATAGGCCAACCCACCGACGCGGAAGTAGCTGGTCATCATGCGGGCACCCGAGACCATCTCGAAGATGTCGAGGATTTGCTCGCGCTCACGGAAGCCGTACAAAAAGACGCTCATGGCAGCCAAGTCGAGTGCGTGCGTCCCCATCCACACCAAGTGGCTGGATATACGCTGTAATTCGACGAGCAGGACGCGTGCTGTCTGGGCCCGTTCGGGGATTTCGCATTGGAGCAGGCTTTCGACCGCCAATACATAGCTCAAGTTGTTGGACAACGGTGCCAAGTAGTCGGTGCGGTCGGTCATGACCAAGGCCTGTTGATAGGTCTTGGATTCCATGCTTTTTTCGATGCCGGTGTGCAAAAAGCCCATATCCGGTGCGACATTGACGACCGTCTCGCCGTCGAGTTCGACAACCAGACGGAGCACGCCGTGTGTGCTGGGATGATGTGGCCCCATGTTGAGGACCATGTTCTTGGTGTTGCCGGCTAAGGCGGGCTCGGTGATGCTCCGTGGGGAGGGGACCGAGAGTGAATGATCGATAGTGGTCATAATCCCTCTTTCGCCTTATTCTTGTGCAAAAGGCTTGTGGGCGTTGATTTGTGCTTCGTTGAAGGTGAAGGCGACCTCTTCGTACCCGAGCGGGGTATCTTTGCGTTGCGGGTAGCCAACCCAGTCCTCGGGCATCAAGATGCGGTCGAGGCTTGGATGATCGCTGAACGTGATGCCAAACATATCGTATGCTTCGCGTTCTTGGTAATTAGCGGTTTGCCACATCCCCGTCAACGACGGAACGACCGGGTTGGTCGCGTCGAGACCGACCTTGAGGCAGATGCGGACGCGATTCTTCATCGAGAGCAAGTGGTACACAACCTCGAAGCGGGGTGTGCGTCCGAGGTAATCGACGCCACACAGGTTTTCGAGGAAGGTAAACGCCATCTCTGCATCGTCACGCAGGAACGTGGCGACTTCGAGGAGGTCGTCTGCTGCAATGTATGCAACGACGTCGCCACCACGGTGGCTGTCGAAGCGCTGAATGCGCGCGCCGAATTGTTCTTGAAGGCGTGTGCTGATTGTCGTGTTATCCATGGGAGGTCCTTCGTCTTAGACGTGGATCGGGGTGCGATCGCGGATCGTCCCGTCCAGCTTCATGCGCTCGACTTTGTTGTGGAGCTGGACAATACCATCGATGAGTGCTTCGGGACGTGGTGGGCACCCGGCAACATAGACGTCGACAGGGATGACTTCGTCGACACCTTGCACGATGGCGTAATTGTTGAACACGCCGCCACACGAAGCACAGTCGCCCATGGCGATGACCCATTTGGGCTCGGACATCTGGTCGTACAAGCGACGGATGACCGGGGCCATCTTGCGCGACACGCGACCGGCCACAATGATGAGGTCAGCCTGACGTGGGGAGGCACGGTTGATTTCCATGCCGAAGCGTGACAAGTCGTAGTTGGCACCTTGCGCACCCATCATTTCGATGGCGCAACAAGCCAATCCGAACAGCAGTGGCCACATGGCGTTGGTGCGGCCCCAATTCACAACGGTTTCGAGTGAGGTGGTAACCACCCCCATATCGCCGGCTTTGGTCTCTAGTCCCATGTGAGCGCTCCCTTTTTCCAGATATACGTCAGACCGACCAGCAACACCAATACGAAGCTCCCCATTTCGATCAAACCAGGGATGCCCAATTGGCGGTAGACCAGTGCATAGGGGAAGAAGAAAATCACTTCCACATCGAACAAGATAAAGATCATCGCAATCAAGTTGAACTTGATGGGGAAGCGCGCCATGGCGTCGCCGATGGGCTCCATACCTGATTCGTACGGCGCAAGCTTGCGGACCGTGGCCTTTTGTGGCCCAAGGATACGTGACACGGACAGCACAAAGACAGCAATGAATACTGCAATGCCGACCATTGCCAGTAATGGAACGTATGCGTCGAGCATGGTCATATCCTCGAAACAGTCTAGAAAAAGAGAGTTTTGCCTCGCGTCATTATATGCGGTTTGCGGTTGGTGTCAAACGTGACGCCTTCCCGGAATGCGATGCGATATCCGTATCAACCAGACGAAACACCACGTGCACCGAAGTCGCTTCGTGTGCACGTGGCAGATGTATGGACGCGTGGCGCTGTGGAGCGTGGTGTTGTTTAGTTGGGAATCTGCTTCAGCAATGTTGCCATTTCGATGGCTGCGAGAGCGGCTTCTGAACCTTTGTTCCCCATTTTGCTCCCAGCTCGTTCGATTGCCTGTTCGATCGACTCGGTAGTGACGACCCCGAAGATGCACGGAATCCCAGTCTGGATGCCGACTTGTGCAATCCCTGAAGTGACACCAGAGGTGACATGGTCGTAGTGACTGGTCGAACCACGGATGACACATCCCAATGCAATGACTGCATCGTAGCGGTTGCTCTGTGCGAATTTTTTGGCGACCACCGGGAGTTCGAATGAACCCGGCACCCAGGCGGTGTCGACGTCGGTTGTCTGGACTCCGTGGCGCGACAGGGTGTCGATGGCACCTTCGAGGAGACGCTGGGTAATGATGTCGTTCCAGCGGCTGACCACAATTGCAATGCGCAGATTGTGACCAATAAATTGTCCTTCGTACGTTGTCATAATGTCCTTCTTTTGGTTAGTTCCCGTACATCAATGACGGAGCGGGAATATCAGAATCACACAGGAGTGAACGGCGGTATGCGACCAATTGGGCAACACTGGTCATAGACAAGCCATGCCGTTGGCAAAATACCTCGAGTTGTGGTCGACGCGCCATCGTGCCATCGTCGTTCATGATTTCGCAGATGACGCCCGCAGGTCGTCGGTTGAGCAGACGGGCAAAATCGACTGCTGCTTCGGTATGGCCCGGTCGTTCGAGGACTCCCCCGGCGCGTGCCCGCAGTGGGAAGACATGCCCAGGGCTGACAACGTCTGTTGGAGTGCTCTGCGGGTCTATTGCGGTGATGATGGTACGGGCACGATCTGCCGCAGATATGCCGGTTGTAATGCCGGTTGCTGCTTCTATCGACACCGTGAAAGCGGTGCCTGTCCCCGATCGGTTGTTTTTGACCATGGGTGCAAGAGAAAGCGCGTCGCAGATGCCGCCATCGAGTGCCAAACAAATCAAACCACGACCATGTACTGCCATAAACGCGACATGGGCCGGGCTAATGGCATCTGCGAGGCAGAGTAAGTCGCCTTCGTTTTCGCGGTCTTCGTCATCGACCACCACGATGAGCTTGCCCTGGGCGAGTTCGTCGAGGATGTGTTCAATCGGTGTGAGCATGTTTTTCTCTCCATGGCGATGTCAACCGTTCAACGTACTTGGCCATGATGTCGACCTCGATGTTGACCGGCGTACCAACTGCTTGGCTCCCCATTGTGACGACCGTTTGTGTGTGTGCGATCATAGCAATCCCAAAACTCGTGTCGTCGAGGGCTGCGACCGTCAAGCTGACTCCATCGACCGCAATGTAGCCCTTCATGACGATGTACTTGAGGAGTTCGGCCGAGGGTGTAATGGTAATGAACAGCGATTCGCCTTCGGCTCGAATGCCACTGATATGGGCAACACCATCGACATGACCTTGCACATAATGACCACCCATTCGTCCGCCGTAGGTGAGGGCGCGCTCGAGATTGACAAAATCACCGACCTTCCGGACGCCGAGGTTCGTGCGGCGCAGCGTTTCGGGCGAGAGGCCGACGGTGAAGGTTGTGTCGGTGAGATGTGTCACGGTCAAACAGACCCCAGCGACCGAAATACTGTCACCGATGATTGTGCCCGTCAGTGCGGTCTGCGCCTGTATGGTCAGCGTGTTATCACGATCGCTGTCTGTTTCGGCCACCAGAATCTGGCCTTGTTCTTCTACGATGCCGGTAAACATGCATTGGCTCCTTGGTGTGTGGGCTGAAAAAGAGTACTCAAGCGGGCGTGGACCGCGTGGATATGCACATCGCTGCCGCGTATGTACTGGCCAACGAATTGAAAAGAACGCCATTCGCGGAGGTGCGCGATACCCGTACCTGCCAGGGGACCGGGGGCGTCCTGGTTGCCGATGAGTCCTGGAGCAATAAAACAATGGATTTCGTCGATGAGGTCAGCATCCGCACACGCGCCTGCTAACCCTGCGCCTGCTTCGATGAGGATGTGGTTGATCCCCATGCCATGCAAATCCTCCACAGCGCGTCTGATATCGACATGTCCGCTGTGTGGTTGGCAGATAACCTGGACGCCGCGGCGGACGAGTTCTTGTTGCCATGTGGTCGGGGCATCTGACGTGCAAAAAACGATTGTCGCAGCATGCTGCGTTTCGAAAATCGTTGCAGCAAGTGGCGATTGACCACGACTGTCAATGACCACCCGGAGGGGCTGACGGGTGGGATTCTTGCCTGGTATGCGCACGGTGAGCTGCGGGTTATCGGCGCACACGGTACCGCTCCCGGTCATGATTGCGTCGACGGAATGACGGATGTCATGGACCACCGCGCGACTTGTGCTGTCGCTTATCCATTGACTGATTCCCGTGTGCGTGGCGATTTTGCCATCGAGGCTCATCGCATACTTCCAGGTCATCCATGGTCGTTCTTGGTGGATGCGCATAAAAAACGGAGCGAGTTGCAGTTGGACCCGCAGATCGTGCGTGTCAATCTGCGTACACACAATGCCATGTGCGCGCAAGACGTCTGCGGCGCCGCCGCCCATGCGAGGGTCGGGATCACTCGTTGCATAAAATACGCGAGCAATACCCGCTTCGATAATTGCATCGGTACACGGTGGGGTACGGCCATGGAAGGTACACGGCTCGAGTGTGACATACAAATCTGCGCCACGAGCTGCCGATTCTGCCGCGTGCAGTGCGTCACGTTCTGCGTGGAATCCGCCCGGTGGCTGGGTTGCACCACAGGCGATGACGTGCCCGTCACGGACGACCACTGCTCCCACGGCTGGGTTCGGGCTGGTACGACCGCGCGCCTGCTCGGCACAGTCGATTGCCCGTTGAAAAGCCGGTTCGTCGAAGCGTTGCTCGCTCATAAAAAAACACTGCCCCAGCATATTCAGGGCAGTGGTGCAAACAGATAGGTAGTGATGCCACGCGGAACGCGACATCACAGCGCAATCTCTTGCACACACCTTCTTTCATCCGGACTATACCGTCGGCCCTGGAATCGCACCAGTGTCATGCAACCAGTGGTTGCTCGCGGGCTTGTCAACAGGTGACTTACCGCCGGTAGGGAGTTACGCCCTGCCCTGAAGGTGTGCAAATACTGTGCATATTGTAGCACAATCTGTGCATCTTCGCGGTATGACAGGACGTGCGGATTGCTGTGCTATACTGTCGCGAAACGCGCAGGCTACTACGTGTGGAGTAGTGTGACGGAACGACACTATTTTGAATGAGGCAAGGCAGATGACTAACACAATTCGTGCAACCAGCGGTGAGGCCATTTCGATTCGTAACGGCAAGCTCAACGTACCGAACCACCCCGTGATTCCATTTGTCATTGGGGATGGCACCGGACCCGACATTTGGCATGCCAGCGTGCGAATCTTCGATGCAGCTATCGCCAAAGCATACAAGGGCCAGCGCAAAATCGAATGGCTCGAGGTACTGGCAGGTGAAAAGGCCTTCACGACGACCGGGAATTGGTTGCCAGACGAGACCGTCGAGGCGTTCAATCATTACCTGGTGGGAATCAAAGGTCCGTTGACCACCCCGATTGGCAAGGGCATGCGTAGTTTGAATGTCGCACTCCGCCAGCTGCTCGATTTGTACGTTTGTCTGCGTCCCGTGCGCTGGTTTACGGGTGTCCCATCACCGGTCAAGAGCCCCGAAAAAGTCGACATGGTCATCTTCCGTGAAAACACTGAAGACATCTATGCCGGTATCGAGTATGTGGGCGGCTCACCCGAAGCAGCCAAGTTCCTTGACTTTATGCGTGACAACTTCCCCAAGGATTTTGCCAAGATTCGCTTCGGCACGAGCGCCAAGACCGGTGAGTTCAACCAGCAAATTGGGTTGAACAACGATCTTGTTGAAGTGGGCATCGGCATCAAACCGGTCAGCCGCACCGGGTCTGAGCGGTTGATTCGCTCCGCGATTGAGTATGCGTTGCTCCACAAGCGCCGCAATGTGACCTTGGTTCACAAGGGCAACATCATGAAGTTCACCGAAGGTGGCTTCTTGGATTGGGGCTATGCCTTGGCCGAGCGCGAGTTTGGCGATAAGGTCTACACCTGGGCACAATGGGAGCGCACCAAGGCCGCCAAGGGTGAAGCCGAAGCGAACGCAGAGCAAAAAGCAGCCCTCGCCAGCGGCAAACTGCTGGTCAAAGATGCGATTGCAGATATTACGTTGCAGCAGGTTTTGACCCGCCCAGAAGACTTCGATGTCATCGCGACATTGAACCTCAATGGCGACTATCTTTCGGATGCACTGGCTGCGCAGGTCGGTGGTATTGGGATCGCCCCGGGCGGCAACATCAACTATGTCAGCGGTCACGCGATCTTCGAAGCAACACACGGCACCGCCCCGAAGTACGCCAATCAGGACAAAGTCAATCCCTGTAGCGTCGTGTTGAGCGGTGACATGATGCTACGCCACCTCGGCTGGCACGAAGCCGCCGACATGATTATCAATGCAATCGAAGCCACGATCGATGCCAAAATCGTTACGTACGACTTTGCTCGGCTGATGGACGGTGCCAAAGAAGTCAAAACATCTGCCTTCGCAGATGCGGTCATCGCAAACATGAAGTAGTGCGTTCTCGCACTCCACGTCACACAAGAACCAGTGCGTATGCACTGGTTCTTGTGTGTTTTTTATGGTGATGACAAATGGATTACGGTTTGGGAGTCGCAGCCAACGCAATACGCTGATCGCCTGGGTTGCTATTGATCATGAAGCGCGCAGTCGAAGTAAAGTACGTCCGCATTGCAGCATCGACCTCGGGAGCAAATCCGACCTCATCCATGGCTGCCAACATGCACTGCAACCAGGCATCGGCTTCGACGACACCGATGACAAACGGCCCATGGCGCATCCGTAAGCGGGGATGACCGCGTTGTTCGATATAGCGCGTCGGTCCACCGAAATACTGCGTAATAAACAAAAACTGCCACTCTTTGCCCTCAGCGAGATCCTCTGGGAACATCGGGCGCAGAATGGGCGTGGCTTCGACATTGCGATAGAACGTTTCGACGAGGGCGCGGAACGGCGCGTCACCACCGGCTGCTTCGTAGATACTCCGTGCTTCCATGATTACAGGGCTCCTACGGGATTGCGCCGGTTTGCGCTGGCCATCAACGTCCCCAAACGATTGACGATATTCCACTCTGGTGCCTTCGAGAAGAGGACGTCGTCGGCATACACCTGGAAGACGTATTGATTGTCGCCGATTTTGATGGGGCTCGATGGTCCCAACGGAGTGCCTAATGCCCAGGCGCGTGCGAGGATGTGCATTTGTTGTTCGGCGGCGTAGGTTACCTTCATCGCACGGTAGGTTTCGGTCAGCAGGGCATCACGAAGGGTGACCGCCCAACTATCTATCATCCCGCCGAGGTCGCTCACAATTGCCATCTTCTTCCAGTCGACTTTGGTAGGATCGTCGCCACGCACGTACACGGTGTTGCCGGCAAATACTTGGTAGACATACATGACGCCACCGATCTCGCGCATGGCGGCTGGGGCCAAAGGCGGTCCGACGAAACGGTTCGCAAACATAAACAGGTGGAATGGGTTGTCGGGTCGGAAGCTCGTACCACCGGCACGGAGGGTTTCGTCGAGGAGGAATCGTTCAAAGGTCTTTTCGGCAGGGACGGTGTCGCCGATGGTCTGCCACATGCTCGCTGGCCGGCTCCAGCCGGGAACTTCCATGTAGAGCGTGTCTTGGGCGAACGGGAGGATCGTATATGTTTTGCCGTTATATGTTGCGGTCGATGCCTTGGCGACGGGCAGACCGATGCGTTGTTCGAGGGCAGCTTGATAAAACGGCGCAAACGCATTGAAGTCATTCCCACGCATCTGCCAGGCCTGTTGGATGATATGGCGTTGGAGCTGTTGCATTTCGGGTGCAGGAGCACCAATCGAAAACGGTTTGATGGGCGGGAGGGTAGGGTTCACGCGGAGCCACTGCTCGATTTCGGGGATGACCCAATCAAGGGTGACCGCTTTGCCGGGGCAGGTTTTGGTGCTGTAGTCACGATGAAAGCCGATGAGTTGGGCAGGCTTCATCCCCAAGCGCAAGGCTAATCCACCGATAATTGCCGTGGTGTTTTCCCACACAGCACCGGTAGGACGATTCACGTCGTAGTCACCGACCATTTCGAGGCCGAGGGTATACCAGCCTTTGGTGAAGTTGCCATTCCCCTGCCCAGCATGCACACCAAGCTCGCGCATCGGTGTGAAGAGCCATATCCCATCGGGGGCAGCAAAAAAATGTGGTGCAGCGGTCCAGCCCATGTTCGCAAAGTAGTTTTGCATACCTTGCATGCTGGTCAATCCTTTCCATTGCGCCACAGTCGGACGCCAGGTGTGATGGACGATGACCTTCGAGGGCATTACCGGGCCGAATTGGTACGAGGCAATATAGCCGAGCCACTCCGGGATAGTGAGTTTGCGGCCGATCATCGGCGGTGTTCCGGTGGGACCAAAATCGGCGATCATGCGCTACTCCCTCACTCTGTACTACACGTCGTAGAATAGCACGCGAGAGCGCGTGTCGTCAACGCATCCGTGGCGTTGCGGGTGAGGTTGCACTTCCCTAACAATCCGCAGTGTGGTCGGATAAATCGCAGGTGGTAGCGTACAATAGAAGGGTGACCGCTATACGGGGTAGATATGCAACAACGCATTGCAATCATTGACTTAGGTTCGAACACCACCCGTATGATTGTGGTGGGGTACATCCCACAGCAGACCTACAAATTGATCGACGAAGTGCGTGAGGCTGTGCGCCTCGCACATGGTATTGGTGCCGATGGCAAGTTGCAGCTCATCCCCATGAATCGCGCCATCAAGACAATGCGATTGTTCCACCAGATGTGTCGCGGGATTGGGGTCGATACCATTGTTCCCGTGGCGACGAGTGCCGTGCGTGAGGCGACCAACCGCGAAGAATTCCTCGATCGTGTCGAGGCAGAGGCTGGTCTGCGCTTTCGCGTCTTGACTGCTGCCGAAGAAGCCTATTACGGCTATCTCGGGGCCATTAATACGCTCGACGTGCGGAATGGGAGCGTGATTGATATCGGTGGTGGCAGTACGCAAGTCACGGTGGTCCGGCAGCGTGCCGTCGAAGCAAGCATCAGTCGTCCCATTGGTGCAGTGCGATTGACCGATCGCTACGTGAAAAGCGACCCGATTACCAGCAAAGATGTTAAAACGCTGGAAAAAGCCATAGCCTTGCAATTCGATGATGTGCCGTGGTTGACTGGCCAAGGCGGTGAACTCGCCGGAATCGGTGGTACCATCCGGGCATTGGCAGAAATAGATCAGAAGCTCCGTGACCACCCGATTGATCGCGTCCACGGTCATGCCATGGCCGCCGAACGAGTCTACGAGCTCTACGATCTGTTCCGTGGCATGACGGTGAAGCAGCGCGAAGGCATCCCTGGTCTCAGCAAAGACCGCGCAGATTTGATTCTTGCGGGGAGCGCCATCTTGGCAGAGGTCATGCGCCGGGGCAAGTTCAAGCGTATCGTGGTGAGTGGGCAAGGCCTTCGCGAAGGGGTGTTTTTCGAACACTTCATGCAACACCACTCCCCATTGATTCCCGATATCCGTGCGTTTAGCGTCCAGAATTTGGCGCGGCTCTACAACTACGAAGCCACCCATTCGGCCAAAGTGCGCGAGCTGGCACTCTCGATGTTTGACCAGTTACTGCCGCTCCATGGTTTTGATGCGACCGCGCGTGAGCTGTTGGGGCATGCCGCCATCTTGCATGACATCGGCAATGCTGTGAACTATTATGACCACCATAAACACGGTGCGTACCTGTTGGTCAATAGTCCGATGCAGGGCTTTGATCATCGCGAAGTGGCTATTTTGGCGTTGTTGGTGCGGTATCATCGCAAGGGAGAGGTATCGGTAGATGCCTATGCAGATGTGCTCACTCCCGGTGATGAGGTCCTCGTCATGAAGATGGCCGCGATCTTGCGATTGGCCGAATTCTTGGAGCGCCGCAAAAATCAGGTAGTCCAGCACATAACAGTCGAAATAGGAAAAACCGTCCGGATGGTGACCCAGGCCGCCGGCGATAATACCGTCGAAGTCTGGGACGCCAACCGGGCGGCGGGGTTGTTCCGCAAAGCATTCGGGTGCGAAATCGAAATCGTCTAGTTACGCGTCAGTCAGTGGATTCCGTGGGCCGTTCGCCGGGACCGAAAGGACCTCGCGCGAGCGGCCTTCTTCGGCGGGTCCGACGATGCCATGTTCCTCGAGCAAGTCAATCAACTGCGATGCTTTGCTATAACCGATGCGCAAACGGCGCTGGAGGAGTGATGCAGACGCGCGTTTGTGTTGCTGTACCAGACGAATCGCCTCGGGGAGCAGTCCATCCTGCTCGTTTTCGGTGAGGAATTCTGCAATGGGTTGCATCGGGGCGAGTACTTCGTCGCTGTCGACCGGGTCGAGCACTTCGTCATCGGCGTGTGGCACTGGCTCCCGCGGGCTGACGGGCAGTCGTTCGACTCGTGCCAACTCGGGTTGGAGATCGGCCACGACGGGTGTCGGTATAAACGCTGCTGGGGTAGCGGGTACGTTGCTCGGTTCGGGATTCTCCGATGCATCATCTGCTTCGATGGGAGGCTTGGCCGCACGCCAGAAGCGGACAATCTGCTCGACTTCGTCATCGGTCAAGTAGGTCCCCTGGACCCGCAATGTCCGGGGCGAATCGGCAGGGGTAAAGAGCATGTCACCGCGGCCAAGCAGTTGTTCTGCGCCGGGTTGGTCGAGGATGACGCGCGAGTCGATTTGCGAGGTAACGGCAAACGCCATACGTGAAGGGAAGTTGGCTTTGATGAGCCCTGTCACCACGTCTACCGATGGGCGTTGGGTAGCAATGATGAGGTGGATACCCGTGGCGCGCGCCATCTGGGCGAGCCGACAAATCAGTGTTTCGACATCGTCAGGTGCCATCATCATCAAATCGGCTAACTCGTCGATGATGATGACGATGTATGGCATCGTCTCGAGGTCAGTGCGTTCACGTGCGAGCGAGCGATAGCTGTCGAGGTTGCGTACTCCGTTTTTGGCAAAGAGTTTGTATCGCCGTTCCATCTCACGTACTGCCCATTTGAGCGTTGGCACCACGCGTTCGACCTCGGTAACGACGGGGGCGAGCAAATGGGGTATGCCGTTGTAGCCGACCAGTTCGACGCGTTTGGGGTCGACCATGATGAACTTCAAATCATCTGGCGTATGGCGCATCAACAAGGCACAGATAAAACAATTGATGGCGACGGATTTGCCGCTCCCGGTGCTCCCGGCGACAAGCAGATGCGGCATGCGTTCCATGCCGGCGACGATGGGCATGCCCGAGACATCCTTGCCCAATGGGAGGCGGAGCTTTGCTTTGGAGCGCACGAACTCGTCGCTTTCGACGATGTCGCGCAGTGCCACCGTGCTGATGGATGTATTCGGAATTTCAATACCGACGACCGATTTGCCAGGAATGGGTGCCTCGATGCGGATCGAAGGGGCTGCCAACGCCAAGGCAAGGTCTTTGTCGAGGGTGGTGATTTTGTTGACTTTGACGCCGATAGCAGGCTGGAGTTCATACTGCGTCACTGCGGGGCCGACATTGATGTTGACGACGCGGGCTTCGACTTTGAAGCTCGCCAACGTATCTTCGATGAGGCGTGATTTATTACGATGCTCATCGTCGTGTACCTCTGCTTCGACCGAGTAGCGTAGCAGGTCGGGCGAGGGTAATGCCCAGGCACGATAGGAACTCCCGTTTTCGGGGATGTCAAAGCTGGTTTGTACAGGAGTACCAGGAATGGAAGTACGGGTATTTATCGGCACCGGAGGTCGCAACGCGACGGGTGTCGGTGTTGGTTCGGTGGTGTCGTTTTTGGGCAGACCGAGTGCCGACCCCTCACTTGCCCCCGGTGCAGGCAACACGGCTTTCTTTTGCGAGGTGGTGTTACGCGCTGGTACGGCGCTATCGATGGGGCGTTCGAGGATCGCAGCGAGTTCGTCGTCGTAGTTCGCGGCAGCCGCTGATTTGGGTTGGATGGTGGTACGTCGCACCGGGACCTCTGCCCGTCGCCCCGTGGTGGCTGGTAACCCGGTCAGTTGCACCCCGCGGATGCGGGTGTAGACGGCTCCTGCGGCGCGGCTTACAGCAGCAACGAGCTGTACGACGGTAAAGTCGAAGGCCAACATCCCACCGATGAGCAATCCCAACGCGGTCAGCGCTGCACTCGCCGGACGACCGATACCCGTACCCAATAAGACCAACAAAAAATGGCCGATGATGCCACCGCCAATGCCGGATCGGGTGTCATTCGGCGCTACAAAAAACTCAAGAAAAAGCAAAATACACACAATAAAGACCGTCATGCCGGTCAACTGCCAGCCGCGACTGTGATTCGGGTTGTGTTGTCCACGGATGAACATGAGCACACCGACGACACCCATGAATAACGGCAAAACGAGCGCTCCCCAGCCGAAGAAGTACTCCATCCAGAGCTTCCATGAGCTCCCCACGGTACCGGCACTGCCGGTCACGTAAAAGATACTTGTGACTCCTGCGACGGCCAATAACGACAGCGCAGTAAGCTCGATACGGTGTTCGGGTCGGAGCGTCGATGCTGCACTCGCACGGCTCCGCCGTGGGGTACGCTCGGTGCTCGGGATTTTTGCCTTGCTCATGCCGACTCCGACAGTGCTACATACGACAAATACTCGTACTACGAGAGTACACGAAAACGTCGGTTTTCGCAACAAGTCGACATAAAATTATTCTGGGTGCGTGATAGGGGCCTGTGGAGCTGCATCGCGCGGGCGTGCTGAGCGCAGATCATGCAGGATGAGTTGCACATCGACGCGTCCGTTCCATTCGTTGCGTTGCGGATGAAAGACGATGTCTACGGCTGGGATGCGCGTGAAGTGATGTGCATGCGCGCCTTCACCCCATGCGATGGCTGTCAGCACGCGGCCGGCGAAATCGAGTTTGAGGCGGAGGTGTTTGTTGTCGCTCCCCATGGACTGTGCAGCGATGACCCGACAATTGCGGGCGAGCAGGACGGCACTCGGATTGCCGTGGCCGCATGGTTCGAGTTGTGCGAGCTCGTGGACAAGGTCGATGCTGACTGCATCGTGTGAGACTTCACAGTCGATGTGCAGGGTACGGATACCCACGTGGATGTTGTTGGTGACGGCATAATCGTTCAGCAACGTGCGTAATGTATCGATCATTGCTGTTTCGATGGTGAACCCTGCGGCTGCAGCATGGCCACCCATCTTGATGAACGGCGCACCACAATTGCGGAGCGCTTCGACCATGTTGATCATGCCGCCAGAACGAGCCGACCCGCGCGAATGTGGTTCACCACGCTCGATGATGATGGCCGGCCGCGCAAATTGGTCAGCGATCCGGGCTGCAGCTAACCCGACCAAGCCGGCGTGTGCGTCGGGATCGGCGTGCACGATGATGCGATCGAGCTCCTGACCCCGATCTGCGCTACGGAGCGCAGTAGCGACTCGCTCTTGGAGGAGTTTGGTTTGATGCTGGCGCTCGATGTTTGTCTCGTTGAGATGCTCTGCTTTGGCCTGTGCTTCAAGAAAATCGTCGGTCAGCAATAGTTCATAGGCAGGTACCGCATCTTCGAGGCGCCCTGCTGCATTAATCCGCGGTCCGAGCTTGAATCCGATATCGTCTGCTTTGAGCGCTGCAGGGGTAATACCCGCTACTGCAATCAGTGCACGAATGCCCGGCCGTTGGCTGTTGGCGAGTACGCGCAGGCCACGGGCCACGAGTGAACGGTTTTCGCCCTGTAATGGGCCCAAATCTGCGACCGTTCCGAGTGCAACCAAATCAAGCAGATTGGTCATCTGCTCGGCACTCAAGGGCATTCCTAATTGCCCAATGGCTTGGATGAGTTTGTAGGCAATCCCCACACCCACTAGTCCTTTGTCAGGATAGGAGCAGTTGGGCAGCTTGGGGTTGACGAGGGCAGTGGCCACGGGGAGTTCTGTTGGTGGGGCGTGGTGGTCGGTAATAACGACGTCCATTCCCAATTCGCGGGCGAGTGCGACTTCCGATACATTGCTGATGCCGCAGTCGACGGTCACCAAGAGGGTCACCCCACTCTGGGCCAGGCGGTGCATCGCCTCGTGATTGAGCCCGTATCCTTCTGCGGTGCGGTGCGGGATATACGGCGCGATATTTGCACCGAGTTGGCGGAATGCATCGCAGATCAGACTCGTCGCGGTGATGCCGTCTGCATCAAAGTCGCCATACACTGCGATGGCTTCTTGGTCGTGTATCGCAGTCATAATGCGTTCGGCGGCAGCACGCATGTCGTGCATGAGGAGTGGATCGTGATGGGGGTCTTTGCTCGCCAGGAATGACGCTACTGCGGGTACGGTGGTGAACCCACGACCGTACAAGAGGCGCGCCAGAAAAGGGGAAATGTGACTGCCGTGCGCTAGTGCCTCGATTTTGGCAGCGGGTGCAATAGGGGCCAGTTCCCAGTGCATCTGTTTGAGAGAGAGTCGCGTCGTCATATGCATCCTCGCAGTCGCGTCCACACCGTACCACCTAAGAGTTATACCGTTCGGTGGGTACGCGGCCCGCATCGATTATCCCAAAAAGCGATAGACTACCACGACGAGCGCCACGATGGCGAGCGCCACGGCGACACTCATGCCGATGCGCTTCCAATCATAAAAGCCGCGTTCGGCTGCGACGACATTCGCGAAGCCAATCACTGCAACCGTCTGGGTACGTCTTCCAACAGCATAGACCACATCGGTCAGCGGAGTAGCGCGGATGGTTAATTCTGCATCGAGGACGATTCCGTCTTGGGCATGGGCAGCCGTCGCCTGTGTGATGAGTGAAGCCACAGCCGGTATCTGTTGCCAACGGACATCATCAAAACGTACCGAGTCACGATACACCACCTGGGCGTGCTGACTCAGCAGGCGTGGGTTGGGTATGGTCGGATCATCTTCTGCGTGGAGGGTTTGGGTGCGCCGCGACCAAAGGAACATCTGCTCCTCGAGGAGCTCACCGCGAGCGTTGCAACGCCGACAGGCAATCATTCCCGAGCCTTGACAGGTGGTGCACGCGCGTTCTTGATTCTGGGTGGTCACGCTTCCATCGGCACCCCGTATTTTGACGGGTCGTTCGACGACTCCGCGCCCCACACAATCGGCGCACAGGAGTTGCCCTTGCCCGTCACAGTCTTCACAGACGACGACCTGTTCTGCACCGGGAATACGGATCGGGGTTGGTTTGACGGATGCATAGCGTGGCGCTTCGGGGACAGCAACATCCCAGACGTCTTGCGGTGCTTCATCACTCGGACGGTATTTCTGTGGCAGCGGGATGCGTTTCGCATGTGGTTCGCTCCGGACCTCTGTCGAAACACGGATGTCGTAGTGATAGACATTCCTGCTCACGATTTGTTGGGGTTCACGCTCCAAAATAGCCTGCCCGTTGCGGAACCGGCTGCTCTTGGCCCACCGCACGAGCATGCGCTGGAGCGAATCTGAGCGGTGTACCGCAAGGCCGCGTGCATGACTCCGTGCCATGTACTTGGGCTCGAGCTCGTCACCGAGGAGTGCTTCGATGGCATGGGACTGCCATTCGGGCTGCGTCGTCCAGGGGCGTATGGGTGTGTGTTCGCGTGGATCAGTCATCGCTATCCTCTATCGGTGCGGTGGTGTGTATGCGGCGTCGTTTATCGGCACAACGTGCTCGCGCTGGAGGGCGTACTCGATTTGTTGGGCATGGATATGCACGTAGGTACTCGGGAGCGACGCGATGAGCGTTCGAATGCTGCTGGGGACGATATCGATGCTGTCGAGTGCAGGACGTGGACACCACCAAAATTCGACCGGAACACTGACTTCTGGCCCGATGAATGGGTCGTGACGAAGGGCCAAATCGGGCAGCTGTATCAGGTAGTAGAACGCTACTTCGTGAAAAACCTTGCCATCCAGGCCACGGTCACAGAGTTCGACCGTCGCTACGAGTCGGTCGACCGTCGCAATGGTGTGCAACTCCTCAGCCATCTCGCGCAACAGCGTGGTGGCTGAATCTTCGCCGATAGCAATGCGCCCCCCGGGGAGTGACCAATGCGTATCGCCGACGGCGTGATGCAGGAGCACACAGTTGTCTTTTATACAGATGGCGGCCGCGCGCAATTGGAAGTATCCGTCATCGGTATGGAGCGTCACGTTCATTGCAGAACCTCGTATCGCGGCGTTTTGGTCGCGCGCCCAGAAGTCAGTATAGAGCATTCTGTCGCGGTAAGGCAGTCAATTATGTCTCCATGTATGTCGTACGACTTTTTTTGGAGAAAACGTGTGGCGTATGTGTGTTGTGTGACGTGCCAATAGCCGTGTGCTAATTTGCTTCGACTGCCCTGGCCCAAAACGCTTCGACCTGCGTCCGTAGGAGCGCGTGTTCGATTGCTGCGAGCTCGGGATCTGCCCGCAGGATGAGTTTTGCTTCGGCCTGTGCTTTGAGCAAAAGCTCTGTATCGGTGAGTTTCGCGATTTTGAGGTCAGGGATCCCGCTCTGACGGGTCCCAAAAAACTCACCCGGACCACGCAATTCGAGGTCTATCTCGGCGAGGCGGAACCCATCGCGGGTTTCTTCCATTGCAGTCAAACGGCGTTCGGTTGGCTCTGCATCGCGGTCGCTCACCAAGATGCAGTAACTCTTGTGGGCGCCACGACCGACGCGACCGCGGAACTGATGGAGTTGCGCCAACCCGAAGCGGTCTGCTCCTTCGATAAGCATGGTGGTGGCATTGGGGATGTCGATCCCCACTTCGATGACCGCGGTAGCCACGAGGATGTCGTATTCGTGGTTGCGGAACGAGACCATCACGGTATCTTTGTCGCGAGCGCTCATTTTTCCGTGGATGAGGGTAACCCGCAAATCAGGGAAGACCTCCGATTGGAGTTTGACGTACATTTCTTCGGCCGAGGCGACATCGAGCGTTTCGCTTTCTTCGACGAGGGGGCAGATAACGAAAATCTGGCGGCCGTTCGCCACTTCTTTGCGGATGTGTTTGTAGGCGCGTTCGCGCTCGTGGGCCCGGATGCGTTTGGTTGCAATCGCTTGGCGTCCAGGAGGAAGCTCGTCGAGGACCGATGTGTCTAGGTCACCATAGATGGTCATCGTCAGGGTCCGCGGGATCGGCGTCGCGGTCATGACCAACAGATGCGGACTGGTTCCTTTGTTTTTGAGTGCCTGGCGCTGTTCGACGCCGAAGCGGTGTTGCTCGTCGACAATCGCCAACCCGAGGCGATGATACTGCACAGATTCGGTAATCAGCGCATGTGTGCCGATGACCAAGTCTATTTCGCCGTTGGATACCCCTTCGAGGACACGGCGTCGGTCACGGACGCCGAGACTCCCCGTCAAGAGTGCGACGCGAACACCGTTGACGCGCGCAGGGTCCATACCGAGGAGGAGCTGGATTTCGTTGATGCGCGACGCGCGCTCGGGATCAATCAAGCCCTGCTCCTTGACCGTGCTCCGTGGAATATCAAGGTCACCCAGTAGCGCGGTCAATCCGCGGTAGTGTTGTTCCGCCAGAATCTCAGTGGGGGCCATGATTGCTGCTTGGAATCCACCGGCGATTGCTTGTAATGCAGCCGCAGCGGCGACTGCGGTTTTGCCGCTCCCGACGTCGCCTTGGAGCAGGCGCGCCATCGGCACGGGGGTAGCGATATCGGCGAAAATCTCGCCCAATGCGCGGGTTTGGGCATTGGTTAATGCAAAGGGGAGCTTAGCCAAAAAAGCCTGGTGGACCGCGTCGTCATAGGGAATGGGCAATGATAATTCGTTTTGCGAGACCATCTTGCGTTGCAGCACGCCTAATTGGATGCATAAAAACTCATCAAAGCCCAAGCGTTGATCGGCACGTAAAATCGCATCTTCGTTCGGTGGGAAGTGTTTGTGGCGTATTGCCGTGGGCAAATCGAGCAGTTGTGCGCGACGGAGCACAGCCGCTGGCAACGGGTCTGCGAGTTGGCCGGCGTAGCCGTCGACCAGTTTCTTGATGATTTCGCGGCCACCCTTTTCGACGAGGCCTTCGGTCAATGGATGAATGGGTACCAAGCGTCCGACATGGAGCAGGTCTTCGGCATGATCACCATGATAAAACTGCCAGTCGGGGCCAGTCATTTGGCGCATGCCGTTGAAGTGTTCGACTTTTCCACTGACCATGATGCTCGCGCCAATCTTGAGTTGCTTGGCAAGCCACGGTTGGCGAAAAAACGACAATTTGAGAATGCCGGTATCGTCTTCGATTTTGAATTCGAGTCCGCTCCCACCGGCCCGCATGGTAAACGTCCGCGAATCCACAACGGTACCGACGACCGAATATGTCTCGCCAGGGCGCATATCGGCAATCGTTTGGCGATTCGAGCGGTCTTCATAGCGAAACGGGAAGTGATAGAGCACATCCCGTACCGTACGGACCCCCAAGCGGCGGAATGCCTTGGCGTTGCTAATGCCAACACCAGGAACAACGTCAAGCGCGGACGTCAAGCTGACGGGTTTGGTCCCCGTTGTGGTGGATGCTGGTGCGGTGGCGGGCTTTTTGGCTTTGGGTGTGGCGCTTTTGGGTGACGCGTCGGTGCGAGACGGCGCCGGTGGGGAAGCGGTTTGCTGGGTGGGGATGCGTGATGGCGCAGAGACAGGCGGTGCCGGTGGGGAATCGGTATCGGTTGGTTTGATGGTGCTGTTGTAGAGTGCTAGGAGCGCCTTGAGCCCCGCCTCACCGCGGAGTTCACGTTTGTGTACAGCAAAGCTGTCGTACCCACGCAGTGCAGTAACGACAACGGTCAGCGGACCGTATTGGGAGACTCCGGGGTAATCACACAACCAATCGTCGATGAAGGCATCGAGCCCGGAGGGTTGACTGGTATTGGCAAAAGCGACTTTTTGTTCGGCGCGCAGGGCATTCCCGAGCGATTTGATGGCATCGCGGAGCAGGAGCGGATCAGGCGATTCCTTCATACACGGATACTCCCATGGCCCCCGGTCCCAAGATCGCGGCGTTGCTTGGATTCATCTGGATGACCGTCACATCGGCGCGGGGGAAGATAGGGTCGAGTCGTTCGAGGAACTTTTCGACGTCTTCGGCAGCGGTGCTATATAGCACGGTCACGGCTTGCACTTTGGGGAAGTCTTCAACGAATGTGGCTAGGCCTTCGATGGCTTTGGTGCGGGTACGCGTACGCTCGTAGAGGACAATCTCGCCGTCGTCGAGGAGGAGCAACGGTTTGATGCGTTGCAGATTGCTGATCGTACTGTTGGCGTATTCGAGACAACCGGCTTGCTCGAGGGCATCGATGGTATCGACGAAAAAGACGAAGTGTGTTTGGCCGACGGTATCGGCGATGAGACGGTCTATTTCGCTCGGAGAAGCGCCGTCTTGGACCGCACGCGCGGCATGGGTGACGATTGTCCCCAGTCCTGCGGAGAATGACTTACTGTCGACTACGCGTATTTTTGCAGCCGTAGCGGGGATGCGTGTGGGGAGCTGCTGCACCGTCCGATAGATCGGCGTGAGCTGGGTCGCCATGTGTATCGAAAAAATGTAGTCGTACTGTACGGTCAGCTTGCGAAAAACCGCATCGATATCTGCAGTGCTCGGTGGCAAAAAGCGTGGACGTAGACGCCCGTCAGAAATCAATTGATAATATTGCTCATTGCTCAGCTCAGTACCGATGCGGAATGCCTGGTCGCCGAATTGTACCTGGGCAGGAATGATACTGATGTCGAGCTCGTTGGCCAATTCGGCGGGAATGTCGGCCGTACTGTCTGTGACGATTTTGATGCGGGGCACGGTGTTCTCCCTCACGGATGCGATATTTGCTTCAGGCGTCGGGCGCAAGAGCAGTGACATGGACGTCGACGGTGATGGACTGCTCGAGCCATTGCCCGAGTGTTGTCGCGAGAAGCGTGCTGAGCTGCGAGCGTTCATGTGCGACATCGCACTCCGCCGCCAATGTAACCAACACTGTGAGGTGGCTCAGCTGGTCTAATTGTATCCCCTGCCAGGCATGTGTGGCGGTAATTGCGATTGCCGGTTTGCCGACTGCTATGACTGCGGCGTGTTGGCGGAGACATTGGACGATGTAGGAAGCAACGGCGCGATGTGACAATGTCAGAAAGGCGTTTGTCATGAAGCGCGTTTGCGTGTCTTGGGTATGTATGGTATCATCTTTCATTAGTGTGTCACATGCTAATTGAGTCGGCGAGCCGTCTCCTGAGGAGGAGTTCCCATGGCGAAGTGCCAAATCTGCGATAAGGGATTGACGTTCGGTCGGAACATCCGTCACCAAGCAACCGGTGGTTGGTTCCGTCGCGCCCCTCGCACCAATCGTACCTTCAAGGCAAACATCCAGCGCACCACGTTGACCCTCGAGGGTGGCCTTCAGGTCCAAGTCAGCGTCTGCACCAAGTGCTTGCGCACCATGTATCGCTCACGCTAGTCTTTTATTATAGAAGATTGCCGGAGTCAATGCAACGAAAACGCTTTCGACATACGTCGAAAGCGTTTTCGTCTTTTCTCCTTGCCCCGTGTCTCTAGAGGATGAATTGCTCGATCGCAACCGCCACACCGTCCTCAGCGATGGTCGGCAGTATGTGATTGGCGACAGCTTTGAGTGGTTCGATGGCGTTCCCCATGGCGAGTCCAAGGCCGGCCCATTCGACCATCTCGAGGTCGTTTGCTTGGTCGCCAATGGCCACGACGGCTTCACGCGGGATGTCCAGTTGGCGCGCGAGTTCTGCCAGCGCAACCCCTTTATTGACACCCAGGGCGGTCAATTCGCCAAAGAGCGCATGTGATTGGGTAGTCACGAGGCGTGTGCCAACGATTGCATGTAACGCATCCAAGAGCGGGCGAACTTTGTGCGGTTGTGCCACAAACAAGACTTTGGTCGCGGCATGTGTCTGTACCACTGCGGGTAGGTCATCACACACACGTACCTCGGCGCCTTCGGGGTGATAACTCAGGTAGACATCCAGTTCGGGGCGCTTGTGAGCGATGTGGAGCACTTCGTCGATATACGCTACGACAAAGATATCGTGCGCGAGCAGGTATGCAATTGCCTCTGCTGTTGCGGCACCTGGCATCGTGGCTGCAAAACGGATGTGTGCATCGCTGACGTTTTGGATGACTGCACCCTGGTAGCAAATGAGCGGGGCTTGGATGTCGAGCAACCGTGCAAACGGCATCGCGGCACCGTACATCCGTCCGGTTGCAATGGTCACCACAACACCTGCACGTTGTGCTGCTTCGATGGCTTTGCGGACACGAGGAGTAACCGAAAGGTCATGATTGACGACCGTGCCGTCGAGGTCGAGTGCCAAGAGACGATAGTGCACGTGAGCTCCTCCATGGGCGATACCGTGGTATTGTAACAGTCACTCAGACTCGAGAACGACACATTTGAGGGTGCGGTGAACCGATTTGCTCGTACAACCTTCTGGTATACCGTCGCAGGGCTCCTGGGCCCCGTGGTGGCGCTTGGCTTGACGCCTATCTACACCCGCGCCATCGGAGTTAGCGGGTACGGTACCGTCGACGTACTGCTGACGCTCTGGCAAGGAGCGTACACGGTGGCGTTGTGGGGGATGGCTACCGTACTTGCCGGAATCTATACCGGCACTGCAGACGAGGACCGCCAGCAGCGCATTGTTTTGAGTGTTGGGGTGGCAGTGGTGTTGCTGTCGTGCGGAGTTGGTGCTGCGGTATACCCGTTGGCACCGTGGATTGCAGCCATAACCGAGCGGCCTGAGGCAATCGTTGCGTTGCCGTATCTCGTTGGAGCACTCCCGTTTGCGGTGGTTTATACCATGTTGCTACAGGTTTTTCGGTTGCGGAGTGATATCCGCCGTACTGTGGTGACGATGCTTACCCTCGTGGTGGTGACGGCAGCCACGCGCATCGGCATGGTCGTGGTCGCCGGTTGGGGTGTGGTCGGCATGATCCAAGCGGCTGCATTGACGCAGGTCGTGATGGCGTGTGTGACGGTACTCTTGGGGTGGCGGTTGATTGGGCGCCGACTCGACGGGCACATCGTGGAGCAGTACTATCGCACTGGGTTGCCACTGTTCCCCGTGAGTATCGCGAGTTGGGTGCTGTTGTATGCAGACCGCTGGCTGTTGGCTCCACAAGTATCGCCGTTGGCGCTTGGGCAATATGCATTGGGTGTGTTGGTGGCATCGCTGTTGGCGTTTGCGATTGAACCACTCAAGAATGCCTGGCAACCCATTGCATTGCGCAACAATCGCCACGAAGACGAACGTTTTCTCGCTACCTCATATCGTTTGTACGAATCAGTGGCACTGCTCGTGGGTGCAGGAGTCGTGCTTGGTGCGCCCTCCCTGTTGTGGATCATTGGGGGTGCCGATGCACAAGCTGCTGCCCGATATGTGCTTCCATTGGCCAGTATGCCGGTCCTAGGTGGCGTGCAGGTGCTCGTGGGGATACGTGCGGTGCATCATGGCCGTACCCCGACGTTTGGCGTCAGTGGCGTGAGTGCAGCCGTGGTCAACTTGGTTCTCAATCTGCTGTTGATTCCAACATATGGCGTGATGGGTGCGGCGTGGGCAACTGCCGCTGCTGCCATGACGGGGACGTTGGCCCTGGCATGGGCCGAGCGCCAGACGATACGGCAGATGCAGGTAGGCGCAGGGTTGTGGTTGGTATGTGCGTGGGGCGTGGGATTGGCGTGGTGGGGGAATGTCGGTGCAGGGTGGGGGATCGGTGTCGTGCTCCTCTGCCTCGTAACGGTGACCATCTTCCGTGCGTGGCCCGCGGTGAAGGCATGGCGGTCACTCGGGAGTTCCATCGATCCATAAGCTTACCACACGGGCATGACCAGCGAGATCGTGGTGGACATCGATGCGACCGTGTGGGAACGCCGAACCGAGCAGATCGCACACAATGTGTTCTTGTCGTGGGTCTATTTCGCATCCAAAAAAACCTGGGGCGCGCAGGTAAAGAGGGAGGAGTGCCGCGAGCCGCCGGTAGACTGCTGCGCCATCATCGTCACCGCCAAATAACGCAAGGTGCGGCTCGTGTTGGCGCACATCTGCGTCGCCGTCGTCATCCATCACATAGGGCGGATTACTGACGATCATCTGAACGGGCGACAGACCCATGCATAGATCAGCCTGGACGAGGTGTATCTGCGGACCAAGATGATGTCGGTCGCGGTTGATCGCCGTCACGGCGAGGGCATCGGCAGAGATATCAACAGCGACAATCATTGGCGCTGCCTGGGCATGCGCAAGGGCGACACCGATGCATCCCGAGCCACTGCCGATGTCGACGATGACGGCGGGTTCGATACGGCGCGCGGCGTCGAGGGCGATGTCGACGAGAAGCTCTGTTTCGGGTCGCGGGACGAGGACACGAGCATCGACATAGAACGCATGCCCGTAGAATTCGCGATGCTGCGTAATATACGCAACGGATTCGCCGGTGCAGCGGCGGGCAATGTATGTCGCGTAGCGCGTGGCGATAGGAGCGGTCAGAGGATCGGTGCTGTGGGCAAGGAGCTGAGCCCTGCTCCAACCGGTCGTATGTGCGAGTAGGAGTTCGGCATCGAGGCGTGGGGTAGTGCTGATCGCTGTAAGGGTCGCCGTGGCTTCAGTCAGTGCCAAACGGATGGTTGCAGGCTGGGTCACGGCAGGCTCACGATCCACAAAAAACACGCGCCGGCACAATTGTGCCGGCGCGTGTGCGTGTACTAGAGGAAGGAAAGTGGTTCGCCCTTGCTGGATTGATCGGAGGGCATGGTTTTGATTGCACCCATGACCCGGTATTTTTGGTAGCGTTGTTCGAGCAAAGCGCTGGTGGGGAGTGCATTGAGGGTTTCAATACTCTGCATCATCGCAACCCCGGCACGGCGGATGGTCGCATCGGGATCGTTGTGTGCGCCACCTTCGGGCTCTGGAATGATGGTATCGATGATGTCCATGTCTTTGAGATCTTGGGCGGTGATGCGCATCGTTTTGGCCGCATCAGGCGCTTTGGATGAGTCACGCCACAGGATGGCAGCACTGGCTTCGGGGGCGGCAACGGAATAGACCGAGTGTTCGAGCATCAAAATACGATCGGTGACGCCGATGGCTAGAGCACCGCCAGAGCCACCTTCGCCGATGACCAGGCTGACGATGGGGGTACGGAGTTGAGCCATGACCAGGATGTTTTCGGCGATGGCGTTGCCTTGCCCACGGGATTCTGACTCCATGCTCGGGTCAGCGCCGGGGGTGTCAATCAAACAGATGACAGGCAGAGCGAACTTTTCGGCATGATAAAACAAGCGCATCGCTTTGCGGTACCCTTCGGGTTTGGGCATGCCGAAGTTACGGCGCATGTTTTCGCGCGTGTCGCGGCCTTTTTGGTGGCCGATAATGACCACCGATTGGCCGTCGATACGACCTACACCAGCCACGATTGCCGCATCATCGGCAAAGCGACGATCGCCGTGGAACTCGAAGAAATCTTCGCACAGCACACGGACATAGTCGAGCGTGCGTGGTCGTTGGACATGGCGCGAGATTTGGACTTTATCCCAAGCAGAGAGGGGCGTCTTCATGCAGTGACCTCACACATCAGCAGGTAATGGTGATGCGTCGGCATCACGCATGGTATAGAGCTTGAACAAGCGGCCGAGGGTGCTCCGCAGATCGGTGCGCGGAACGACCATGTCGATCATGCCGTGCTCCATCATGAATTCTGCGCTCTGGAAGTTGGCCGGAAGCTTCTGTCGGATGGTTTGTTCGATGACGCGGCGGCCAGCAAACCCAATCCGGGCACCGGGCTCGGCGATAATGATGTCTGCTACCGATGCATACGAAGCGAGCACGCCACCATAACAGGGGTCGGTCATAAGGGAAATATGGGGCATCCCAATAGACCCGAGCCGGGCCAAGGTCAAATTCACTTTGGGGAGCTGCATCAGGGCCAATACACCCTCGTGCATACGAGCGCCGCCGGATGCATTAATCGTCAGCAGGGGCACACGTCGTTCGTAGGCACGTTCGGCGGCGCGGGCGATTTTTTCACCGAAAACGCTCCCCATCGATCCACCGATGAATTCGAATTCGGTAATCGTGACCTGGATTGCCTGGCCCATGATGCTGGCGTTCCCGCTAATCATGGCGTCGTACAAGCCGGTTTGGAGTTGGCTGTCGCGCAACTTTTGGGCATAGTTGTCTTTGGGTGAGACGAAGTTGAGCGGGTCGAGTGGTGCAATCGCGCCGTCTTCTTCGGTGAATGAGTCGCTATCAAACAACCCCTGCCACTCGACCGCACTGAGGCGCATGTGATGGCCGCATTTGCAGACCTTGAGGTTGTCGCGGAGTTGTTTGTGATACGTCAAATCCCCACATGAAGGGCACTTGACCCACATATTGTCTGGGGTATCTTGTTCGCGCGTCTGCTCGCCGGGCGTGAACGCTTTCGGAGCACGACGAAAGAGCTCTTTCATCGGGGTCGCCTCACACTAGAGTAGTTGTGCGAAGTATACCACATCACTCTGGGGGCCTGGCGACGCTGTGGTATGATGCGGATTGCAATGTGTGCGATTCGATGAGGCAGAGGTATGAACGACAGCTTGTATATTCCACAACCAGTTGTCGGCACAGCGCTCGATCTGACGGCTTGTTCGCCGGTGGGCAACACATTGGTCACCAAAGAAGAAGGCAAAGCGACCGCAGAAGCGTTGATGAACGAGGTCAGCGAGCTCGAGGCATTGATGTACGGTGCGGGGACGCATCGTGTCCTGTTGGTGCTGCAAGGCCTCGATGCGAGTGGCAAAGATGGCCTGGTGCGCTTTGTGGTGGGTCGTGGTGACCCAGTGACGAGTGTGGTGACATCGTTCAAAATGCCTACCCCGCTCGAGGTAGCCCATGATTTTCTGTGGCGTGTCCATGCTGCGGTCCCGCCACGTGGGATGCTGGGGATTTTTAACCGGTCGCACTATGAGGATGTGGTAGCTACCCGGGTCCGTGGTACGATCGATGTCACCCTGCAAATGCAACGTATAGAGCATATCAAAGCATTCGAATCGCTCCTCGCCGATGACGGCACGATCGTGATTAAGTGCTATTTGCATATCGATGTCGACGAGCAAGCCGCTCGTCTGATGGCGCGTGAGCATGAATTGATTACCGCGTGGAAGCTGGCGCCAGACGATTGGCACGACCGAAGTTTGTTCGCGAACTACCTGGATGTCTATAGCACGGTAATGATGCAGACGAGTACCGCTCCGGCTCCGTGGTACGTTATCCCCGCAAACCGGAAGTGGTATCGCAACCTGGTCATAGCAGGGTTGCTGCGGAAGCACATGGCACCATTTCGTGCGGAGTGGGTCAAGACGCTCGAGCAGATGCAAAAAGACCGTCTCGCGGCGATTCAAGCGGTCAGATCACACACAGATTTGGGAGCGTCAGCAACATGATAAGTGGTAGTTTGGCACAAGGATTGTATGACGCAGGTGTGCGCTGGCGGCCGCAGCATGGGGATTGGTTTTGCCTCGACACCAGTGATGTCGATCCGTGGCTGATTGCGCCAGGGGCAATCGAATTGGGCACACATGACGGTGCCACGGTTCTGATGTTCCACGGTGCGAGTGAATGGGCCATGGATGCGGTACATGCCGTCGATGCGACATGGCTTCCGAGTGAGACCCAGGTTCGGAATCTCTTACTCGAGCACGCCGGTGCTGGTGTGGTAGTCCACCTCGAAGCACGCCACGAAGGTGTGCGCTGCCGCGTGCAGATAGAGGACTGGTTGTACGAATCGTCTGCGGTGCTTGCGGTGGACGCATATGCCAGTGTCTTGCTCGCGGTGTTGCAACGCGAACGCGCTTAACTGCTGTGTGTATCCAGCGCACGGATTGCATTGGCGATGAAGCGTGCGCTTTGTTCGACCAGTGCGGGGGTTATTTGGTCCGTTGTGTCTTTGGATGATCCTTGCAGTGGGACGCGCCCGTTGTGATCGAGGCAGGCGATGCTGATGGCACGCCGTTTTGCTTGGGTAAGTGGGCGGACCAGTGGGATGAAATTTGCAATTCGTGGTTCGGCGCGGACGCCCAGCGTCGCTTCGGTGAAAACTTCTATCAAAATATCATCGGCAGAGCGGGTACGTTCATTGACATCATGAATGATGTAGCTCAATGTACCCCGTCCGAGGCCTTCGAGGCCAATAAAAAACGTTGCACTTGCATCGAACGGGTATTTTTTGACGAGATGGGCTAATCCAGCGCCGGTTGTCCCACCGCCTAACCCGACCGCCCACAATTCGGTGTGATTGAGCCGACCGAGATCATCAATGGCGGTCAGCATGGCCGATATAGCGCTTGCATAACTCACTGCACCTGCAGAAAACGGTTGAGCACGCACCCACAAATCTGCGCTGGCTGCGAACAGCAAGTACAGTGCCGGCACCAATAAAAGGACCGTACGCACTTCGACAGGGAGTGGCAGCGGTGCGATGTATTCTAGTGACAGCATGGTCAATAGTGCCAATGTGGCTGCGACCTGTGCTTCGCGACTACCGATAGGGTCCCGTGGTTGGTGGGTGTCGAGTGGCACCAGGAGCACCACACGTCGCGTCGCCGGTCCGATTGGTGCGTGCGTAGCAACCACGTTTTGACTTTCGCTCGTCGCACGGCGAAAGAAACGACTGAATGTATTGGTCAGCAAAATGGCGACGACACAGGTGGTAGCGGCAACTGCAAGGGCATACAACCGATTGTAGTTCCAGACGCCGATGGCACTACAGGCTAACAGGGCAATCATGAGAGTCCCGCTGCCGGACATCGCGTGTGTGCGAAACGGGTCAGTCCATACTTGTAGCCCAGAACGCCGCAGTCGACTTGCCACATACGCAGCCGTCTGTGCTTCGGCAATCGACGTCACGGGGCGAGCGCCGATGTCGTCTGCTATTTTATGGACTGCCTCGATGGGGTCTTCGCGACGGCGCAACACCGGGAGTGGGAACTCCACGGTGTTGAGTGGCATGGTTGAGTAATCGGGTTCGTATGTCATGCAGCCCTAAAACGGCTATTCGGAGGGATCGACGCCGTAGCGCCAGCGGTAATAATGCCGACCGACGTTGCCTTGTTCGATTTGCCAGCCAGCTGGGTTATTGGGGACGTAGGTCAGGACGCGTCGTTCGTACGGCTGTACCATGACCATCTGTTCGACCCCGTTGATGGTTGTTTTGGTCCAGAATGCTTCACTCAGCGGGTAGCCCATGGTGGCGACCCAATTGTCCATCAGCGCACCGCGTTGACTGCGGCCATTGACATAGACAATGTCTTTGCTCGTGAGGTAGTCATAAAACACTTGCGGGATGTTGTGCCCTGTCGTCGCGGAGTAATACCCGATGCGGGCGGCGCTAATGCCGGAGGCATCGTAGGTGCTGACCGTGCCGTTGCGGGCGATGCGTGTGTCTGCATATGCGCCGATACGGTTGGCGGAACGGGTGCCGACGAGTGCGCCGAAGCTGGCATAGGTCGGCCCATTGCGGTCGCTGACATCCCCGGTGATACCGACATCGGATGGTTCGCGGTCGATGAAGTCTGCATTGCCGACTTGCATCTGACCGGTGATGAGTTCGCGGACGAGTAACCCGCTGGTCACAAACCATGGGTTACGAGGGTCAGCGGCTGGGTTGTTGATTTCCATCCGGCCTTTGTCGAAGTATTGGACCTGGCGCATCCCGCCGCTGATTTGCAGGTATGCTTCGCTCCGTGCCATCAACCCGTCGGGACCCCATAACCAACTGCGCTGCGCTTGTTGGCGCACGACCGGTCGATCGCTCCGGGCCCACAGGAACTCAAATGCACGGTTCACAAAGGTTTTGAGTGGCCCATTGATGAGTTCAGTGGTGGTCTGGTAGCCGGCCCGCTCGTAGCCGGTGGAGCTATCTGGCTCAGTGGTCTCGGTAGGGTCGATGTATTCACCGCCATCTTTGGGGGTGATCGTCGGCTGGAAGAAGTCATCTGCAGGGGTTGAAGTGGGTACGGGACTGAGTTGTGAACCGGTACCAGCACAGTCTTGAGCGCCTTCGGGACAGACAGTGTTGAGCAGATAGTACTGGAAGAACGGATTGCCCAAATCACCGATGTTTTTTATTTGGACAAAATAAAACCCGTCTACTGCAGGGGAAAATATGATGCGTGAATCGAATGATGTCGTGTCTTTGTTGTCGTTTTGATCGAGATACGTATATGCGTCGCGATCAAACAAGGTCATAATCGTGTCGGTTCCCTGCGCGGTAGATTCTGAACTTTTGTTGAGGTTGTTTGTCGTATCGGTGGATAAAACATATGTATTGCCGGCTTTCGCAAAAAAGCGTACCCAATCTGCGTCACCGTTTGGACAGAGGCGGTGGTCTTTTTGGATTTGATTCGAAAAAATAAGACTCGCTTGCTCCGGAAGACCATCTGGCTCGTACAGGTCAGTGCACAGCCCACTCGTATCGGGGACATTGCCTTCAAAACGGTGATCATCGCCACCGGTGTACGAAAGATTCTTGAGGGTGAAGGTATAAAACCCTTTGGTTGTGTTGGTTGCTTCGTAGACGCGTACTACGTAAATGCCGTCCATGGCTGCACGGAACTGTTTGATGTACGGGTCGAGATTCGTGCTGTTTGCACTGGCAGGCTCGTACGAATCATCGCTGGTTACAACGAGTGCGTGATTTGGGTCATACAGCTCCATCACGAGGTCGAGTGTGCCACCATCTTGAATTGCTTCGTTGGAATTAAAGGGTGTTGATTGTGCGTTCGAAATGACCAGGTCATATACCTTCCCACGCGTCATGGGGAGGGAATAATAGTTCATGGCGCCGACAGTACAGAGGTACTGTTTGATCGGTAATCCCTGCTGAACTGGGTAATAATTGGTGTACGACGCTGTGTTTGCGCTACAGTTCGTCGGGACTGCGGGTGTTGGGCTGATTGTCGGCGTTGATGTCGGTTGACCTGTCAGCGTCGGTGTTGCCGTCGCAGGCAGGGAACCAATATAGAAAAAGAAATTGACAGATGCAGTGTCACCCGACACGGTTGCTTTGATGGCAGTACAGGTGCTTTGTGATACGGTAGCGTTCGCGATGATTTGTACGGGGAAGATTTTGGAGCCGAGGGGCGAGATGTCGACTGCAGAGAACCCTTTATTGATGGACGCCACGCCCGAACATGTGCCCGTCAATGTCAGATCGACACCAGTGAGTGTGACGGTACTGCTGTTGTTTGTAACGCGAGCATAGACCGTGAGAATTTGGCCTGCACCGAGCACGGCATCGTTTGTATACGTACTCCCAGAGCTGTCATCGACCTGCACAATTGCTGCACTTCCTGCGTACGCAGCGGGAGGAGTTTGCAGTATGTATGTGGCCATTATCACGAGAAAAACGGCTACCGTCGTGAAGAGGCGGGCATTAAAGCGTAAAGACATGGCACTATCCCTTGCACGTGTGCAACATTCGAGGAGAGGGTACGGTACTATTTGAATTAGTATATCATAGAGGCTACTGCGGTGAACCTGTGAATTATGGCAAAAGGAACGCTGATGCTCGTCGGATTTGAGTTACTGTGGCGGCTCTTTGTGGTCTTTACGCGCGTGGCACTGTTGTCATGGGGCGGTGGACCTGCATCGATGGCCCTGATGCAGCGGATGTCGGTCGACGAAGGGTGGAGCACACCTCCGGAGTTCGCCGATGCGTTAGCCGTGGGGAATGCGCTCCCTGGCCCAATTGCACCGCAAGTCGCAGCCTACATCGGGTACAAAGTCGCTGGTCTGAGCGGTGCGTTCGCTGCCGTCTTGGGGACCGTCGGTCCGACGACGATCTTGATGCTCGTCATGATTGTGGCGTTCTTTCAAATCAAAGACTCGCCCGTCGTCGCCGGTATGCTCAAAGCAGTGCGTCCGGTGGTGGTCGGGTTATTGCTGTGGACGACCTATGATATCGGTCGTTCGGTGTTTTGGAAGCAAGGGATGGCACTCGGTGATCTGTGGAATCGATGGGACGGCTTCATCATTGCCCTGCTCACGTTTGCGATTCTTACATTCACCAAAGTCAATCCAGCCTACATCGTGCTCGTTTCTGCGATTTTTGGGTGGTTGGTCTATACGCGCCGCTGAGTGACTCGATGGGGAGGAATGCAGTGGATTTGTTGCGGCGACGCACATCACCCAGAGAAGACACACCATCGTCCGCTCCTGCAATATGGCCGTGGTGGCTCGCCGATGCCCCCTCCATCCCGTGGTGGCATTGGCTGCTGGTGTGCCTCGCTGCAGGGCTGAGCACATTCGTGATGACTTGGCCGGTAGCACTCCACCTCGGCGATGGAGTGATGACGACACCGGCACGTACGGTCAACCCCGATTTGGGTCAGAATGTCTGGAACGTCTGGCACTTTGTTCAGACGTACATGCGCGCCGACCAGCTCTGGTCGGGGTTGGTTAGTGCCCCACTGCAGGTCAACTTCGTCTCTCAATCATACGGAATCACCAATCTCTGGCTGAGTTTGCCCGTTGCATTGCGCTACGGCCCCATCGTCGGTGCCAACAGTATCCTCTTGACGGGTTTTTGGGCTGGCACGGTTGCAATGACGCTGGCCGCATACCGTGTGACGCGGTCACTGCCGCTGGCGTTTGTGGTGGGATGTGTAGCGGTCTTGACTCCGGCGCATCTCAAAAACGTCGAGTGGGCTGCTGACGAAAACGCCGCAGTCCATTGGATTGTCTTGGTCCACCTCATAGGGGTCTGGGTGTTGCGTCGGCCTGTCGCACATCGTGCTGCAGGATTAGTCGGGGCACTCGTGGTGGTCTCGCTCTCGAGTGGGTACTCTGGTTTATTTGGCGTGGTCTATCTCGGTTTGCTCGTGGGCGTGTCACTCTGGGCGCATCCAGATGCATCCTGGCGCCTGCGGGTGTTGGGGTGTTTTGCTGGTGCGTTTGTGGTCTGGGCAGGGCTGATGGCGCTGCTGACCAGCGATGCGTTCAACCCGCTTGGACTGGCGGGAATGACCTGGGATGTGCCGCAGCGGGCAGTGCTGGGTGGTGCAGGGTTGCGCGATTGGGTGATGCGCCAGACGATCTGGTTGCACGTCGTTTCACTTGCGGATTTGGTTACCCCGATGGCGTATCACCCCCTGTGGGGCACAATCCCCGGGATTGCGACGATACGCTACCCCTCCGAAATGGGTGGGTATCTCGGGCTTGTCTGTCTTGCCATCGTCATGTGGTCGCTGCGTGGCCATCGTGTAGCGCGGCCGATGGGTTTGATTGCAGCGATACTGGTTATGCTGGCATGTGGACTCGACGTCAAACTCTGGTACGACCAGCCGTTCCCTGCACTTCCTGGGCTGTTTTGGATTCTTGATGTGGCAGGTGTTTTCCGCAATGCATCGCGTCCTGGATTGTTTCTCCTCTACGCCTGGATTCCGTTGCTCCTCATCGTCGGGTACGGGTTGGCGCGAGTAGAGCGACGATGGGTCCAGGGTGTTGCGTGTGTCGCATTGTTGCTGGATTTTGCTCCGCCGCAGTGGGTCGTTGTGCCGATGCAGGCATCGCCGTTGGCACAGCGCATCCCGGTAGATGGGCCGGCAGGGGCGGTGTTGACTCTGCCCATCGGCAAAAACGATGCGCAGCCGTTGCTTGATCAGCTGTGTCATCTGCGGCCCATCGTCGCCGGGTATTTGGCGCGCACACCGACATACCCAATACCGTATGCAGAGTTGACCATTGTCCCGGATCCAGCGCGGGTGTTGTTCCCACGCGATGGAGTGACTGCGCTCCAAAACATGGGAATCCGCTACGTACTGACGCGCGATGCAGCCTCGACTGCCGCAATGACTGCAATGGAGGCCGGCGGGGTGACCCAACTGACACGGGCAGGTGCAGAAGCAGTGGCGGTTGTTCCCGATGGGACCGTACCTCTTATGTTGGCCAGCGATGGCTGGTGGGACGAAGAGTCCGCGGGTGACCGCCGGTGGCGTTGGACGAAGGACCAGGCCGATGTGGTCTTGTTCTCAGCCCAAGCACGGCGCGTCCAGTTGGCGTTTGAGGCATCGAGCCTCGTTTCTTCCACTCTCGTTCTTGAGCTTGATGGCCGGCAGATCGGCACCGTCGTGATTGCTGCGCAGCCTGCACAAACGGCACGCGTGTGGCAGTTTGTCATTCCGGCGGGCAGGAGTGTGCTACGCTTGAAGGTACCAACTGTCACAGACCCCTTGGGTCGTGCGGTCGGAGTTGCATTCACGCAACTCTTTGTCCGTGGTGCGCAACCGGTCGCAGGCTCGGCAACGGCACCTGCGCTCCCGGTGGCAACACGCCAGTATTGTCTTAGTCCTGTGAAATAATCGTCCTGGTACGATCCTGGCCGATGTGCGTTGTTTGCAGTGTAGTGCCGCTCCCGAAACCTGGAATCGAGAATGCGTCTATGGATCGTCACGTCCTTCCGCTCCTTCACTGGTGGAACATTACCGTACCCCGGCGCAGCCTGCGGCTGTGGGTACTGGTGTGTAGTGCGTACATCGTGCTAGCAGTGGTATGGACGTGGCCATTGGCGTTGCACTTCAACGAGAAGGCAATCCAAGGTGTCGCTGCCGTCCCCGAAACCGCCGTCGATATTGCCCAAAATAGTTGGAACATATGGCACTTTCGCCTGCACTGGGCAGATGGGCAGTGGCCACTGGGTACCGACCGTATCTTTTACCCCCAACACATCAACCTGACCTACCAGACCTATGGGCTCCCCAATATGTTGGTTGCAGCCCCGATTGCGACCCTGTTTGGCGAAATGGTCGCCCTCAATGTGCTCGTGCTGATGGGCTTTGCCATCGGTGCGCTTGCCATGTATGCCCTCCTACTGGCGTATCGCGTCGACGATTGGTTGGCATTCGGCTTAGGATGGATATTTGTCGCGACACCAGCGCATTTGTCGGTCGTGCAGACATCCGGCATCGAACGTGCGTTGATGGGGTGGTTGCTTCTGGTGCACTGGGCACTGGCACGCGTCGTCAAAGAACCGCACTGGCGCAATGCGCTGGTCTTGGCCGGTGTGTTCATCGTTGTATCGCTGAATAGTGGCTATTACGGGTTATATGGGCTGGTCTATTGCGGTGTGATGCTTCTGTTGGCGCTCAGCGACCCGACCATTCGATCACGGTGGGTACAGACCGTTACCTGGTCTGGGGTGGGAGTGGCAGGATGGGCACTGGTGATGGCTGGACTGATGAGCTGGCCAGCGAGTGGGTACTTGGGCCAGCGCGAGCTCCCCGGCCCGTCGATTTTGTCACAATCCATTACGCTCGAGGATTGGTACTTGCGCCAGACCGATCCGATTCATGTGTTGTCACTCCTCGACATCATCAAACCACCGACGGCACATCTCTTTTGGCGTCTTATTGATGCGCCACTCGTCTACCCACATCCGGGTATCGGCGGGTATTTGGGTGTCGGTATTTTGATATTGGTGGGTATCGCGGTATGGCGGGAGCGCCGCATCCGACCGCTGTTGTTTGCCACTGCGATGCTGGTCTGGCTCGCATGCGGTCCTGCAGTACGCCTCTGGGATGGGCAACGCGGTGACGGCGTGCCTGGCTTATATGCGTTGCTTAATGTCGTATCGGTCTACAAAAATGCCACCCGTCCCGGCATGTTCCTCTTTTATGCATGGATACCGTTGCTGATGGTGGTGAGTGTGGCACTCCAGCAGATTGCGCAGCGACGGCAACGGTGGGCAGGCCTGGTGTTGGTGGTACTGTGTATCGACTTTTTGCCACCGCAATGGGGGCTGGTCCAGATGCAACCGAGCCTGGCAGTATCACGTATCCCCAAAGATGAACCACCGGGTACGGTCATTGAAGTACCTGCCCGCATGGACGAAGGACAGGGCTTGGTCGATCAAATGTGTCACGGCCGACCGATTGCAGCAGGCTATTTGGCGCGGGTGCCGGATTTTTATGTGACACCGATGCGTGGCGTAGTGGCGCCACCGGAGGCAACAACTGACGTCATCCCCACCCTCCCCCTGCGCGAGATGGGCAATCTCGGGATTCGCTACCTCGTTGTCCATAGCGATGCACCGTATTTTGTGCTCGATAATCTGACCAAGTGGAATGTGGAATTGTTGGCAAAAGTCCAGCGTGAACGCGTCTTCCGCGTTCCGCCACCTGATGAAGCCGCACTCGTGGCAGACGACAATTGGTGGGACAGTGAAGAATCAGATACCCAACGTTGGCGCTGGTCCCAAGCCACCTCACGATTAATCCTCCTGTCTGATCGCGCCAAAATCGTCCGTATCGCAATGACGATGAGTAGTGACCGCGCGCGTGAGGGACGCTGGACACTCAACGGCACGCCGCTCTTCCGCATCACGGCACCCGCGCAACCAGCAATGCTCACGCGCATTGTGTCACTGCCCATCCGTGCCGGCGTAAACTACCTCGATGTACAGAGTGAAACGACGACCGATTCGTTTGGTCGTGCCGTCGGGATTGCCTTTACCCGGCTCGAGATAGTCGGGAGCTCACATGTGTATGGGGCAGACCCGGTCATTCCCCCTGCAACCGAACTCGATACGGTTTTTTGTCAGGAAAAAGCCGACCCGTCTTGATGATGACGGGTCGGATGTGCGCGACCAAGGTCGCTCCGTTTTATATGCGTCTGTTGGCTATCGGAAACGGGTATGCTGCACGCCACCACGCGTCGTAGCCCTGCACCAGGACCAAAATCACCGCATTCGGCATATCGAATGCGGTGATTGGGTTATTTGGCGTCGCCGAGCGTCTTGTGGTAATCGTCGGACAATTGGGCAAGCATGGCTTCGCGTTTGTCGTACAACCGTTTGAGCGGGCGACGCGGAGTGGCTTCGAGGGCGTATGCCGTCAAAACCGGCATCACGACCGTGCTGTCGACATAACACACGATGGAATCGGGGAGTTGATCGGGGTCGATTTTGCCCCAGGTCATCGCCTCACTCGGGGTAGCACCCGACAGACCACCGGTGTCGGGTCGGGCGTCGGTGAATTGGATGAAGTAATCATGCCCTTTTTCGGCAATGCCCATGATTTCTTGCAATTGGGGTTCGGTCTGCAAGATGAAGTTCTTGGGCGAACCACCACCAAAAATCATAACAGCACTTTTGCCACCGTGTTTTTTTGCGTCGTACACAATCGACGTTGTCTCGTTGACATCAGCCTCGACGTCGAAGCGGAGTTTATTGCCGGTCAACGCCATTGCCGCCACATTCATGCCGATGGTCGAGTCACCGGGGCTCGACGTGTAAATGGGTACACCAGCTTCGTAGGCAGCGGTCAATACCGATACATATGAAGTGCCGATGGCCTTCTCACGTGCTTGGGTATAGCGACCTAAACGGTAGTGAAGCTCCGCCGTCGACATGGGTTTTTGGAACTCTGGCTCGGCGATACAGCGCCGCAAAAACGCATCGGATTCGAGCAGAACATTCTGGTCGAACAAGATGTCGTAGATGCGAATAATATTGTTTTCGCGCAGTTCGATATCGTCACTGTACGGGCTACCGCCAAAGAGTTCAAAGCCCAATGAGCGATGCATATCGTGATAGACGTTTGCGCCAGTACTGACAATCCAATCGATGAGGCCAGCACGGATGAGGGGCACAATCGATGCCGTCCCCAGCCCGGTAGGGGTGAGTGCACCGGACAACGTTACCCCGATGGTGACGTCGTTGGCACTCATTTTGCGGGTGAATAACTGGCATGCTTCACGCAGGCGGCCGCCATTGTACGAATAAAAGTGCTGGTCGACGAGCGTTTTGACACTCAGGCCAGCGGTAATCGGGGTCGGGTCGAGTTTGACACCGTATGCCATGGAGAAGGCTCCTTGCTGTAATCAGTAGCCAAATTGTACCACGGGGGCATCCGCGACAGATGTGGCATCAAAAAGGCGTATGGTATACTCTGTATTCGAAGCGCTTCCAATCCTCTCGAGAGGGAATACGATGAACCAGCTCGTCTCGGTGACGTGGCACGACAATGCTGTGCACGTGCTCGATCAGCGGCTTTTGCCGCACCAAGAAGTTGTCAATGCTTACACCACCGTGGCCGGTGTCGCGGATTCAATCCGCACGATGCAGGTGCGTGGAGCGCCGGCCATTGGCTGCACCGCTGCATATGGGATGGCGTTGGCGGCCGTTCAGAGCGACGCCGCTACTCCGAGTGCACTTTTGCCGGTACTCCGGGACGCCCAACGTGTGCTCGATGCCTCGCGTCCGACCGCGGTCAACCTCTTTTGGGCTACTGCGCGCATGATGGCATACGCCGAGCGCAATCAACACCTCCCCATTGCAGAATATCGCGCGGCACTCCTTGCCGAGGCGCATGCGATTTTTGCCGAAGACCTCGCCATGTGTCAGGCGATCGGTCGTCACGGCGAGCCGCTGATTCCGGCACGTGGTCGCGTATTGACGCACTGCAATGCAGGCGGATTGGCGACGGCGGGGTACGGCACCGCATTGGGTCCGATCTATCGTGCGCACGAATTAGGGCGGGCAATCCATGTCTATGTCGACGAAACGCGCCCGTACTTGCAGGGTGCACGCTTGACAGCGTTCGAGCTCCAGCGTGGCGGGGTGCCACTGACGTTGATTACGGACAATATGGCAGCCTACTTCATGGGGCAAGGGTTGGTCGATTGCATCATCGTCGGTGCTGACCGTATTGCGGCAAACGGGGATGTCGCCAACAAAATCGGAACCTATGGATTGGCTGTGCTTGCCCATGCACATGGCATCCCGATGTATGTTGCCGCCCCGACCTCGACCATCGATCTCCGGATACACGACGGCAGTATGATTCCGATCGAAGAACGTTCTTCGGATGAAGTCACCATGATTCAGGGAATGCGGATTGCACCTGCAGGGGTCACCGCAGCCCATCCTGCATTCGACGTCACACCAGCCAAATACATCAGTGCCATCATCTGCGAAAAAGGTATTGTCCGGGCGCCGTATGGCCCGGGGCTGGTGGCTGTGTGTTAGGCGTTGCCCAGTCACACATCGTTCCGATGCTCTATGGTGCACTTCCGCATGCGTCTGCAGAGGATGCATGTGCAGTATTGATGCAGCACCAGCTGCCCTCGATTGCCTGGCCGCAGTTGCCGCAGCGCCACTTCTATGAGCGGAGTATTGTACAGTCGAGTTGGGGATTTCCCGGCTTGGTGCTCGATGAGGCGCAACGCCGTGTCTATGTGGTGCGCGACCACGCATTGGCAGCGCTTCCTGCCTACACGGTAGCGTTTATCCAAAACCAGCAAGACCGGAGTGTCGAATGGACCAGCCGCGAAGCGGCAGGGTTGTTCCAGCTCCTCGAAGCATGCGCGACAGGAACGACCGCAGGAGCATTGAAGGGACAACTCCTCGGGCCAATATCGTTGGCGGCACAATTGACTGACGAAGCACAACAGCCATTGCTTGCTGATCCGGTACTCTTTGAGGGGATGGTCATACACTGCTGCATGCGGGCGCGCAAGCAAGCCGAGGCGCTGATACGCGCCAATCGACCTGCACTCATCTGTATCGAAGAGCCGTTCTCGGGCGTGATGCGTTCACCGTTTATGACCATTGATCGTGACGAGCTCGTCGTTGCATTGGCGCGTGTCTTATTGGCCATTCCGTGTTCACGAGGGTTAACGCTCCGTTGTGGTACTCCCTTGCGTGACTTCATTGGGTTGCCGCTCGATGTGTTGCTGATAACCCATTGGGATGATGCATTGTTGAGTAGTGATGATATTGCGGTGCTCTGTGACTGTATCTCTCGGGGAATCCGGGTCGGGGTAGGAATCATCTCGGTACAGGGAACAACAGACGACGAGGGGACGCGCAGTTTCATGGCGGTGTATGCGATAATAGAACGGTTTTTGCAGGCAGGTGTCACGCCGTCACAACTCCGAAGCAGTATTGTGGTCGCGCCGGCTCATTCGCTCGGACAAGTCTCGATTGCCGAAGCAGAAGCAGTCATCGCGGTGACAATTGCATGTGCTGCTGCGGTCGATACGCGTCTTGCCCATTTGATTGAATCATCGTCCGTAACGGATATGAAGGAGTAGAGAATGCGTGTTGTCGTAACGGGTTCCTTGGCATATGACTACATCATGAATTTCCCCGGGTTATTCAAAGATCACATTTTGCCTGATCGCGTCCATATGTTGTCGGTGAGTTTCTTGGTGGACTCCATGAAGCGTATGCGTGGCGGGGTAGCCGGCAACATCGCCTATACGTTGGCCTTGTTAGGGCAGCAGCCATTGGTGGTTGCATCGGCCGGTCAGGATTTTGGTGAGTACCGTGCCTGGATGAGTAGCCGTGGTGTTGATGCGAGTGGGATTCACGAAGTCGTCGGTGAATTTACCGCTTCGTGTTTTATCAATACCGACCAAGCAAATAACCAACTGGTAGCGTTTTATACCGGCGCAATGGCCCGTTCCCGTGATTTGAGTCTGCTCGGTTTTGGGTTGACCAGCACGGATTTGGTCGTAATCTCGCCGACCGATCCCGAAGCGATGGCCCGCTATGTCAGCGAGTGCCGGCAGATGGGGGTTCCGTTCTTGTTTGACCCAGGCAAGCAGACGCCACGTCTGACTGCTGAGCAGATTTTAGATGGACTCAACGGTGCGTATGCCCTAATCGGGAACGACTATGAGTTCGCGATGATGTCGCAAATGACCGGCAAAAGCGAACAAGAACTCATCGAAAGCGTGCCACTCACGGTCGTCACACGTGGTGACAAGGGCTCGGTCGTATCCGATGCACGGAGCGGGGTTCGTATCGAAACCAGCGTAGACGTAGCACCTGTCGACGCGGTACGCGATCCTACCGGCGCCGGTGATGCCTATCTGGCGGGCTTTGTGTGTGGCATGGCACACGGGTTGCCGGCAGCTACCTGTGGCAAAATCGCCTCGTTAGCCGGCGCATATGCCATCGAACATCATGGTTGCCAAGAACATACGTACACACAGCAAGAATTTTATACACGCTATGTGGGTGCCTTCGGTGCTGATGATGCCGTCCGGATAGCGCTCGGAGTAGCCTAATCGTGCGCTGGGGTATCATCGGCGCGGGACGCATCGCCAAAAAAGTCGGCAGTGCCATGCAGAGTGCCCCTGGGCACCGCATCACTGCCGTCTGTGCTCGAAGAATCGACGCTGCACAAGAGCTCGCGGCCTTGTTTGGGGCGCAAGCGACCGACGATGTCGCGAGCATGCTCGCGTCGGATTGGTGTGATGCTATCTATATTGCACTCCCGAACCATCTGCACGCATCGGTCGCGCTCCAAGCCATCGCCGCTGGGAAGCATGTGTTGGTCGAAAAGCCATTGGCCTGTAGCGCCGCAGAAGTCGCCGCACTCCAAGCAGCAGCTGCCGCTGCGGGGGTCGTGGTGATGGAAGGCATGATGTACCAACATCACCCGCAGACAATCACGACGCGTGCGTTGATTGACGAAGGGGCAATCGGCGAAATTCGCCAAATACAGGTATCGTTTGGCTATCGGCAGGATAATCCTGCTGATATTCGGATGACAGAACGCATCGGTGGTGGAGCCATTGCTGATCTGGGGTGTTATGCGGTCCACTATACTCGTGTCATGACAGGGTGCGCGGTCACGACGTTGAGTGGCTTGGGTTTGTGGGGTGGAAATCAGGTCGATGTCAGGGCGAGTGCACTCTGTGCGCTTGAAAATGACATCGAAGCCACATTCAGTGTCAGTTTTTTAGGTGGATTCTCCCAACATGCACGAATTATCGGGTATGATGGAGTAATAGAGATTGAACGTCCGTTCACAATCTTCCCAGATCGTGAATCGACGATACGTCTATGGCGTGGTGCGCATTTTGCCCAGCTTGAGCAAATTGCTATATCACCATGCAATCATTTTGTGGAACAGGCAGCGGCTTTTGCCAACGCCGTGGCCATGCCTGCGGGGCAGCGGAACACAACACAGTTGTCGGATGCATATGCCAATGCGCAGGTTATAGACGCATGGAGACGCTCGCTGACGAGTGGTCATCGTGAGCATATCGGGTGATAGTAACGTTTAAGGAGTAGGAATTCGATGAGCAAAGAGTACGACATCAAAGACATTGGTCTTGCCGAGCAGGGTCGCAAGCGCATGACCTGGGCAGAAAACGAAATGCCCGTGTTGCGCCAGATTCGTGAGCGCTTCGCCAAAGAGAAGCCGTTCGCTGGCATGCGTGTGTCTGCATGTCTGCACGTCACCGCCGAAACCGCCAACCTGATGGCCACGTTGGCTGCGGGCGGCGCTGATGTGGTGTTGGCTGCCTCCAACCCATTGTCGACCCAGGATGACATTGCCGCAACCCTGGTCAAGCACGAAGAAATCCCCGTCTACGCCATTAAGGGTGAAGACAACGCCACATACTACAAGCACCTTGAGGCCGCGTTGGCCCACAACCCACATGTCACCCAAGACGATGGCGCTGACCTGGTGTCGGGCATCCTCAAGGGTCGCCGCGACTTGATTCCTTCGATGCTCGGTAGCACCGAAGAAACCACCACTGGCGTTATTCGGTTGCGCGCTATGGCTGCCGACGGTGTGTTGCCATTCCCCGTTATCGCCGTGAACGACAGCGACACCAAGCACTTGTTCGACAACCGATATGGTACGGGCCAGAGCACCCTCGACGGCATTATCCGCGCCACCAACGTGTTGTTGGCAGGCAAAACCTTCGTTGTGGCAGGCTACGGCTACTGCTCACGCGGTATTGCCGAGCGCGCCCGTGGGATGGGTTCGTGGGTCATTGTGACCGAAGTCGATCCGGTCAAAGCGCTCGAAGCCGCGATGGACGGATTCCGCGTGATGCCGATGGAAGAAGCAGTTGCACAAGCTGACTTCGTCGTTACCGCGACAGGCAACAAGCACGTCTTGAGCGCCAAAGACTTCGCCGTGATGAAGGACGGCTGTATCATTTCGAACAGCGGTCACTTTAATGTCGAAATCAACATCGATGATCTCGATGCTATTACCGTCGAAAAGCGCCAGCCACGTCCGTTCGTCGACCAGTACATCCTCAAGGATGGTCGCCGTATCAACCTGTTGGGCGATGGTCGCTTGATTAACTTGGCAGCAGCCGAGGGTCATCCGAGCGCCGTGATGGACATGTCATTCGCCAACCAAGCATTGGCAACCGAGTTCTTGCTCAAAAACAAAGGCAAACTCTCGGCTTCGGTGCATGCATTGCCAAAAGCCGTCGATGCCGAAATCGCCGCACTCAAGCTGCGCGCCATGGGGATCAAATACGACTTGCTCAGCAATGAGCAGGTGAAGTACCTCGGTTCATGGGAAGAGGGCACCTAATTCGGACATTCACGCAGCGTCAAATCCGTTTGACGCTGCTCCTGTATCCCCGAATCCTGTGTAGGAAAGGATAAGCATGTCAACATCGTTTATGAATTCGAAGTCGCTGCTCTTTACGTCTGAGTCAGTGACCGAAGGGCACCCGGATAAACTGTGCGATCAGGTATCCGATGCGGTTCTCGACGCATTCCTCACCATCGACCCACGGGCACGTGTTGCTTGTGAGACAGCCACCACCACCGGGTTGGTTGTCGTCATGGGTGAAGTGACCGTCAACGGCTACGTCGACGTACAGGATTTGGTCCGCAAGACCGTCCGCGAAATCGGCTACACCGATGGGAAATTCTACTTCGACGCGGAGTCGTGCGGTGTCATCGTGGCCATCCACGGTCAATCCCCTGACATCGCGATGGGTGTCGACAAAGCACTCGAAGTCCGCGGCGGCGAAATGTCCGACGCAGAAGTCGATGCAGTCGGTGCCGGCGACCAGGGTATGATGATTGGCTTTGCGTGTAACGAAACGCCAGAACTCATGCCGTTGACCATTGCGTTGTCGCATCGTTTGACCCGTGAATTGTCGGTTGCCCGCAAGAGTGGCTTGATGCCGTTCCTCGGACCAGACGGCAAGAGCCAGGTCACGGTCGAGTACGAATACGGTAAGCCAAAGCGCATCAACACGGTCGTGTTGAGCACGCAGCACACCGCCGATATCTCGCAGGCTGACCTGCGCGAAAACGTGCAGGAGCGCATTTTGGCCAAGGTCCTGCCGGCCCACTTGATGGACCGACAGCCCATCGTCCACATTAACCCAACCGGCCAGTTCATCGTCGGTGGTCCCCATGGCGATGCCGGTCTGACCGGGCGCAAAATCATCGTCGACACCTACGGCGGTGTGGCTCGCCATGGCGGCGGCGCGTTCTCGGGCAAGGACCCGACAAAGGTCGACCGCAGCGCAGCATATGCAGCCCGCTACGTCGCCAAGAACATCGTTGCCGCTGGGATTGCGGACCGCTTCGAAGTGCAGTTGTCATACGCTATTGGCGTGGCACGCCCGGTTTCGATTTCGATCGAGACCTACGGCACGCACAAAATCGACGAAGCCAAGATTTCGAAGTTGATCGACGAGCACTTCGATCTGCGCCCCGGTGCGATTATCCGCGACCTGAAGTTGCGCCGACCGATTTATCGGCAGACGGCAGCCTATGGCCACTTCGGTCGTACCGATATCGACTTGCCATGGGAAGCAACCGACAAAGCCGACGCATTGCGCCGCGCTGCCGGTCTGTAAACCCGAGTCTCAGTGCCACACCATGCGCTTGCGCGCATGGTGTGGTTTTTTATTGCGCCGCAGTGGAGGGTAAGATGACGACAATCGATTGTCGACCGAGCGTGCATGGCATGGTGGCATATGTCACTGGTGGTTTGGGGGGCATCGGATCAGCGTGTGTGTCGTCGTTATTGGCACACGGATGCTCGGTCGCCTTTACCTATGCTGAAGGGCATGAATCAGCGGAACGTGCGCAGGCTGTCGTTGCTCGCGCGCCAGAGCGAATCTCGGCACACCCCCTCGATTTGCGGAGCACTGCATCCATCCAGGCGACCATGGATGCGGTCGTGGCGCGCTGGGGGGTGGTCAACATCATGGTCAATGCTGCTGCAGTCGGGTCGGCTACGGTACGTGCCTATGCAGAGGATCCAGAGACGCAGGATTCGGTCATGTTGGC
>JBJONV010000200.1:0-5924 GCA_046051665.1 Chloroflexota bacterium | reverse complement strand
TTCGCGCTGGCGTACCAGTTCGCGTTCGAGCAAGCGCCCCCGTAGCACCTTCATGGCAGTCTCTTTGTTTTGGATTTGCGAGCGTTCGTTCTGACAGGTGACGACGATTTGCTCGGGGGTGCCCGCTTTGTAGGTCAGCCGGACGGCCGAGTCGGTCGTATTCACACCTTGGCCGCCATGGCCACCGGCGCGGTAGACGTCGACGCGGATGTCTTCGGGTTTGAGGCTGACTTCTGGGGCATCATCGACCTCAGGGAGGACTTCGATGAGCGCAAACGACGTCTGGCGCGTATTGGCCGAGTTGAACGGTGACAAACGGATCAGGCGATGCACACCAGCTTCGGCTTTACAGAGGCCATATGCGTAGTCACCGCGGATTTCGAGCGTGGCACTTTTGATGCCGGCTTCTTCGCCGATGGTCTGATCGACAAGGTGGCAGGTGAAGTTCTTCTTCTCGGCCCAGCGGGTGTAGGTACGCAGGAGCATCTCGGCCCAGTCGGCGGCGTCGGTCCCGCCCATGCCTGCTTTGATCGAGAGGAATGCATCACGGTCGTCGTATGGGCCGCTCAGCAGGACTTCGATTTCGAGTGCATCTATTTCGCTCAGCAATGCAGCATACTCGCGGGCGACGTCGTCTGCGAGTGAGTCATCGCCGAGTTCGGCAAATTCTGCAGTAGACAGCAAGCGTGCATCGACCGACGCCCAGCGATTGAGCTCGGTTTTGATGCGCGTCATGCGTTGCATCACCTGTTGGGCATTGGTGGGGTTGTTCCAGAGGTCAGGGTCGGCCGCCTGGGATTCGAGGGCGTCGAGCTGTGTTTGCTTGTGCGCGAGGTCAAAGCCGCCCACGGACGCCGTCAAAGCGTTGCCGTAGGATCTCCACTTCTGCGAGGGTAATAGCCATGAGCTGTTCCTTTCGATTGAGTCTGTATTATACCTAAACCGAATGTAACACCCCGGCCAATGCATTGATACGTGGCATCAAGGCGGCGAAGTTTTCGAGCGTGAGTGACTGCGGGCCATCCGACGTCGCTTTATCGGGATCGGGATGGACTTCGATCATCAACCCATCGGCACCGGCAGCCAAACCTGCCAACGCGAGTGGGGCCACCAAGTACCACTTGCCGGTGCCGTGTGATGGATCGACGATGATGGGCAAGTGGGTGCGTTTTTTGGCCAACGCGACTGCGTTGAGGTCCATCGTGTTGCGGGTGGCAGTCTCGAAGGTGCGGATACCGCGTTCGCACAGAATCACATTATGGTTACCCTGGTTCATGATGTATTCGGCCGACAACATCCATTCTTCGAAGGTCGCCGACAGCCCACGTTTGAGCAATACCGGGCGGTGTGAGCGACCGACTTCTTCGAGCAGTTGGTAATTCTGCATGTTGCGGGCACCGATTTGGAGCAGATCGGCGTATTCGGCGACGAGCGCGACATCGGTCGGCGTCATGACTTCGGTGACAATGGGCAGTCCCGTCTCGGTGCGGGCTTTGGCCATCAGCTTGAGGGCTTCTTCACCCATACCGCGGAAGCTATACGGCGACGAGCGCGGTTTGAACGCACCACCGCGCAACATATGGGCACCGGCTTTTTTGATGGCATGTGCGACGGTCATAATCTGGTGCTCGGATTCGACAGCACAGGGTCCTGCCATCACCACCGCCGAACCACCGCCCACGTGGACACCACTGACATCGACAATCGTGTCGCGGGGGTGGAACTCGCGCGTTGCCAGTTTGTACGGGCGCGAGATGCGCACGACTTCACGCACACCTGACATGCTCTCGAGCATTTCTTGCAATTGTGGTGGAATGGGTGTGCCGACGATCCCGATGATGTTTTGTGACTCACCGACGGTCACGCTGCCACGCAGTTTGAAGCCCTCGATACGCGCCATGACGGCATCAAGCTCGGGTTTGGTTGCACCGTTTTGCATAATAACGACCATGACATACTCCTTCACCAGTCCGCAACGCGGACCGTATCGATTGCTTATTTGGCCAAGTCAGGACGGAGCACGGTCGCCCCGCCGAGGTAGATGTGTTTGATGTCGGACTGTGCTTTGCTGGTATTCCAATGCATGATGAGTCGGATGCACATCGGCAATGCTCCAGGGACGGTCATCTCGTGTGCGTTCATCAGCGCCGTATCCGTAAAACCGAGTTTGCGTGCGGCCACAGCCGGGAATTCGGCATACAAATCAGTCGTCGTCGTAAACCAGATACTCGCGACATCGGCTATCGTCACCCCATTGGCATCAATGACAGCCATCAGCAGGGTATTGGTCGCCTCGATAATCGCTTCACGCGTGTTGCTTGGGCACGTAATGGCGCCGCGCACACCACGACAGGCTATCGTCATTGATTGCTCCTCTGTACAACAAAACCGGCGGGAGGTTGTGCCTCTCGCCGGTCGGATACACGTTCATTCGTGTCAGTTCATGGCGAAACAGCCGGACTCAGTTGTGAGCCGGTAAAGTAATAACCATAGTAGGTTGTGGTGTGCAGACGGTGCATCGCCAATCCCCAAAAACTGATGGCTAGATAATACGACGAAAAGTCCCCGCCGTCAAATGGTTTGCAATTCAGCATGCGCTATGCTACTATAAACCCATTCGGGCGTTTAGCTCAGTTGGTTAGAGCGCATCCTTCACACGGATGAGGTCGGTGGTTCGAGCCCACTATCGCCCACCACGTTCCTCTCGTTGTCAGCAGACAGCGAGGGGTTTTTTGTCCCTGTATGCGATACTGACTGCGTGCACATCTACCGAATCGAGTACCCCCATGCGTACCAGCCACCACACGATGCTCACAATCTTGTGTGCCCTCCTGATCAGCGCCTGCAGTCAAAACAGCAACGCCGATACGCGCTGGCAGGCGACAATGGTCAGCCAACAGCAGACGATTATCGAACTCATGCGTGTTACCCCCGCCCCTATAGAAGCTACGTCAACGAGTGAACCACACTATCAAGCCACGGCAGTGGCGCTTGTCGAAGTGGCACTCACCGCACAGGCGCAGATCAGCACGGACATGGGAACCCAGACTGCCCAGAACACGTCACTGATACGACTCGCCCAGACCAATAATGCACTGACCGAAAGCCAGAATGCGCTCCTTCGTACCGTACGCGAGAACAGCGCCCAGTCAATCAAACTCCAATCCACCGCCATTAGCCTCGCGGCAGCAGCCAATGCCATTGCAAACAAACAACTCGGTCAGGCAACAACTACGGATGCCACAATGGTCGCGGTGCAGCGGGGGCAAACGCAGGTGTTGGCAGCCCAGTTGAATACCCTCAAAACAGTCGCCTATGAGACCGCGTTAACGAGTTATTATTCGTGCCTCGCTATTGCCAAAACGAACCCTGGGGCGATAGTGTCCTGCACCAAACCAAAGAAGTAATCTGATGCCAACACCGTTTTTCTCGCGCCGTTCTTTTTTGCGTGTCTGTGCCACCAGCGCGCTGATGTGCAGTTGTGGCGTTACCACCGAAGGGACTGCTGGTCCTGCCGTGCGCATCAAAGGCGCGGTGGCATCCATCGATGTCATCATCATCGGTGCAGGAATCGCAGGCCTTGCAGCTGCCCGTGATTTGGTGGCAGCCGGCAAAACGGTACGCATCCTCGAAGCCCGTGCAACGCCTGGTGGTCGCATCAGGACCTCACGGGTATGGGGAAAACCTGTCGAGCTGGGGGCACAGTGGATCGAAACGGCCACCGGCAACCCCCTCGTCGCCCTCGCCAAAAGCGCCGGTGTCACGACCGCCGCCGACCCCGAAAACGGGGAGGAACGGTACATCGATACACAGTCATCCGAGCAGCTCACCGGAACTGCGCTGGACACACTCTATACCTTGGCCGATGACATCATCGCCGAAGCGCTCGACAGTGCCGGTGGCGCAGATCGTTCGTTGCGCGCTGCAATCAACGCAGTGCCGACGTATGCACGGTTATCTGCTGCCCAGAAGCGCCGCATCGAATCGATGTTCGCTCAGGTCATCGACGACGACGATGCCGTCGAAGCAGAATTGCTCTCGCTCAACAATTATGACGAAGGAATCGACGCGTATCGTGGCGGCAATCTGTTTGTCAACAATGGGTACGAGGGTATCCCCCTCTTTTTGGCGAAATCACTCCCCATTGAATACAACGTCAAAGTCACCAATATCGCCACCGACAGCACTGGTGTGACCGTGAGCGCAGGCAGCAAAACATGGCGGGCCGGTGCAGTGGTTGTGACGGTCCCCCTTGGGGTCCTGAAAGCAAACACCATTCGCTTCACCCCAGCATTGCCTGCTGCATATACGAATGCCATCAAGCAGCTAGCGATGGGGGTGCTCGATAAATGCATCCTGAAGTACGACTCGGCATTTTGGGGTACGAGTTTCGACACATATACCATCGCCGGTGCAGACCCACATACGTTCTACCAATTAATCCCCCTCAATACGGCAGTCGGTATCCCTGCCCTCGTGGCATTCAATGCGGGGAGCCGTGCCCGAGCCCTCGAAGCCAAAACAGACGCGCAACTCCAAGCACAGATGGCTGCCATCGTCAACACCGCATTTGGGGTCAACAAAACACCGACCGGTATCATTGCCACGCGCTGGGGTCAAGACCCGTTTGCGTTTGGTTCGTACTCATACATCCCCGTTGGCGGTTCGATTCAAGCACGTCGTACCCTGGCAAAACCCGTCAACGCGCGATTGGTGTTTGCCGGTGAAGCCTACACCGAGTCCGATGCATCGACCGTCCATGGCGCATACAATAGCGGAAAAACCGCTGCCAAAGCGCTGTTACGCTGACCAAAACCGCAGTATTGCGTCGTACGCCAGAGTGGGCTACACTCGTGGTATCTGACGAAAGGACGCTTCATGTACCTGTCACCACGCTTCGATACTGCCCTAACCTATGCCACACACATTCATGCCCACCAGCAGCGCAAATCGACCGAGATCCCATACATCACCCATTTGCTCGGTGTGCTCAGTATCGCGCTCGAGTACGGTGCCACCGAAGACGAAGCCATCGGAGCACTCCTCCACGATGCTGGTGAAGACGCCGGCGGGAGCGGACGGGTAGCCGACATCCGCTTGCGCTTCGGTGATGCGGTCGCAGACATTGTCGCCGGTTGTAGCGATACGCTCGAAGAACACAAACCCGATTGGCGTACCCGCAAAGAAGCCTATATTGCGCATCTGGGCCACACCACCGCTTCGATCCGCTTTGTGTCGTCTGCAGACAAACTCCACAACGCACGGGCGATTCTGCGTGATCACTACCGCATCGGTGACCGCGTGTTTGACCGATTCACGGCAAGCAAAGCCGACACACTCTGGTACTATCGGGCGCTGACCAATGCGTTCATACAGGCTGCACCGACGGGTGAACGTCTCGAGCTCGTCCAAGAACTCGATCGCACCGTTACCATCCTCGAAGCGCGTTGATGTGCGCGTCTGGTGTGGACGACGAGTATGCTGGCATACTCGCAATCCGTTTTTGCGGACCATGGTAAGATTTGGTAACGTCGAAGCATTCGACCACCGGCGTCAGCGGTGACGCAGGACCTCACAGCGGAGGCATACATGAGCGCAAGCACCATCCCCATGCGGGTCGTCCCAGGCTATTATTCGAGCACGAGTGGCATTCAAATTGCCATCCAGACCGGTGCCGAAGCGAGTGACGAAGATCTGCAGTTCTTCCAGCAACTCGGCGTCGAGTGGGCCATGGTCCAAATCAACAAGCCCGAGCAGCACAATCTGGCGTTTTATAAGGCGCTCGTTGCGCGGTTTGCGTCGTTTGGGATGAAAATTTACCGTATCACCAACCTCGGCGTCCATAACTCACCCGAAATGACCTTGAATCTTCCTGGGCGCGACGCCAAAATCGAAGAATTCAAGCGCTTCATCGACAACCTCGG
>JBJONV010000199.1:0-10115 GCA_046051665.1 Chloroflexota bacterium | reverse complement strand
GAGAACCCGCTGTTCGCCGGTGACCTGGGCTTCCGTTCGTTCAAACTGGCTGCCTCGCACATCAAACCGCTGCCGCAACGCACCCACGCCGACATCGCCAGCGCCAGTGTCGACATGTTTGCCGAGCGCCTGTTCCCGGGGTGGACCGTCGACGGGCTGTGCACCGAGGTGCTCTTGCGCGAGGGGTTCCCCCTCACCACTAGCTACACGGTCGTGCACGGCTGGCGCGTCTACGAGTCGCCGGATGTTGGGTTCCCGCTGTTGCTGAACTTCGCCGACCCGATCGGTTCGGTCGATGCGCTGTGTGCGCACCTCGCCGACCAGACGGGGAGCCGCGGCGTCAACAAGCGCCACGGCATCGCGGTCTGCCTCGACAAGGCGCTGTCGACCAGCGAGCGCCTGAAGTTGGCCGAGTACGTCACCCTCAAGACGATCTAGCGGTCAGGAGCAGCACACGATGACCAGCAACAGACCCATCCGCTTCGTCTATGACGACGCCCAATCGCACCAACTCGATGCCATCGACACCATCGTCGATTTGTTTGCCGACATCCCCAGCCAAGAATCGGGCTTCATGACACAGAGCGGCGCGGTAGGCAACCTGCCCGGCACCGCCCTGCGCGACTACGAGAGCGATCTCAATCAGCGCTACGGCGACGCCCTCGCACGCAACCAATTGCCGCGCACCATGTACCCCGAGGTCGAGTTCACGACCTCGAGCGGTTTCGCGAGCTTTTTGCCACAGCCTGTTGACGTACCGCACTTTTCGATCGAAATGGAGACCGGCACCGGCAAGACGTACGTCTACCTGCGCACCATCTATGCCCTGCGCAAGCGCTACGGCTTCGGCAAGTATGTCATTGTGGTGCCCAGCGTGGCCATCTTCGAAGGGGTACGCGCGGCGTTCCAGAGCATGCGCGGCCATTTGGCGGCACTCTACGGCAACGAAGTGACTCGCCTGATCGAGTTCGACTCCGACAAACTATCCGATCTGCGCGAGTACGAGTCCAACCAGTCGTGCGACATCCTGCTGATGACCGTCGACTCGTTCAACAAGCAGAGCAACCGCATCTACCGGATGACCGACAAGCTGCCGGGTGGGCGCTACCCCATCAGCTACATCCAGTCGGTACAGCCCATCGTCATCCTCGACGAACCACAGAATATGGAAAGTGAGCTGGCGCAGCAGGCCATCCACACGCTCAACCCGCTGTGCGTGCTGCGCTATAGCGCGACGCACCGTGACGTGCGCAATCTGGTCTACCGGCTGACGCCGTTCGACGCCCTGCGCCTGGGTCTGGTCAAGCAGGTGCACGTCCTCGGGTTGGTCAACGACAGCTCGGGCAACGCCGCCGATCCGGTGCTCCTCGGCATCAACCGCACCAACCGGACGCTCAAATCGGCCTCGCTCGAGATCCCCTACCTGCTCAACGGCACCCTCAACCGGCGCGTCATCGAGGCCCGCGTCGGCGAGGACCTGTATGCGCGCAGTAGCCGCTTCGACCCGCTGAACGGCTGGCGCGTCAGCGACTTCGGCAGCGACGCAAACGGTGACTTTGTGTCGTTCACCAACGGCACGGTCCTGCGCGGCGGCGGGAGTATGGACCCAGCATTGCGGCGCGAACTGTTCCGCCAGCAGATCCGTCAGACGATCCTGACGCACATCGACCGTCAGGGCGCATTGCGTGCGCAAGGCATCAAGGTACTGTCGCTGTTCTTCATCGACCGCGTGGCCAGTTACCGCGGCAGCGGCGACGACGCCATCGTCAAGAACCTCTTTGCCGAAGAATTCAGTCAAATCCGTGCCACGGTGCCCGAGTGGGCCACGATCGAACCCGAGGCGATCTCGGCGGCTTACTTCGCCAAAGACAAGTCGGGTGCCTATGCCGACATCGACAAGCAAGACCAGCTCAAAGCCGAATATGCGCTCATCATGACCGAGAAAGAAAAACTTCTCTCGTTCGACGAGCCGCGCTGCTTCGTCTTTGCGCACTCGGCCCTGCGCGAGGGGTGGGACAATCCGAACGTCTTTCAGATCTGCACCCTGCGCGAGACCCAGAGCGAAATGCGCAAGCGCCAAGAAATCGGCCGCGGCCTGCGCATCTGCGTCGACCAGAGCGGCAACCGCGTCTTCGACGAAGACGTCAACATCCTGACAGTCATCGCCAATGCCAGCTACGAATCGTTCTGCGCCGAGTTGCAGAACGAATTCCGCGAAGAGGGTCCCGGGATTGACCCACCACCCGTTCCCGTCAACGCGGCCAATGCGACCATCCAACGCCGCCCGTTGGTTGCCAAAGAAGCCGACCTCCTGGCGCAGTTCTGGGGGCAGGTGGCCAAGCGCGTCACGCCGCAGATCCATGTCGACGAGATGACGTTGCTCAAAGAAGGCAAAGACCGCCTGGCCACAACCGACTTCCCCATGGTGCACATCACGCGGAGTGAGGGGCGCTTCGTGATGCACGAGGTGACGCTGCGTCTGGTCGCCATCAAGGGGTACATCGTTGACTTCGACATCGAACGCGTCGGTTCGCGAGTTGATGATCGGGTCACCGAGCGTGTCAGCGTCCACCTCGACAAGCCGATCGCGTCAGTACGCATCGATATCCCCGAGCTCCGCGGCAGGGTGGTAACCCGCATCGACTCCCGCAACGAGCTGGTGCAGCTGAGCACGGGCGAAGAGATCTACCTCGAGGGCAGCCTGACGTTCAAACAGCGCGGCGTGGTGCAAGCGACCGAACCCGGCCAGCGTGAAGCGGTGACGGTCCACTACCCGATCATCGACTTCCCCGCACGGGTCGGTAGCGAATTGCAGCTGAGCCGAGCCATGATTCGCGATCTGTTCGAAAGCATCCCGCTAGCGCAACGTGAGCGTTTCTTGACCAATCCCGAGGGATTCACCAGCACCTTCATCGAGACGATGCGTGATGTCTTGCGGACCCACATCGTCCCGCGCATCCGCTTCACAGTGCACGACGACCTGATCCGGACACTCGACGAAGTTCTGCCGGCCAGCATGACCGCCAAACAGCGCGAACTGGTCAAAACACCCGAACGGGCCCTCTATCCGCAGACACAAAAGGACTCCGAAGAAGAACATCGCTTCATCGAGCAGCTGGAAGCGGACGACGAGGTGATTTTGTACTTCAAGTTCCCGCTCAAATACAAAATCGACTTCCCCGAGATTATCGGCAACTACAACCCGGACTGGGCGGTCATTCGGCGCGGTCCACGCAACACATCAGAGGTCTTCCTCGTGCGCGAAACGAAAGGAACCGACGACCTCAGCAAACTGCGCTTTGCACACGAAAAGCACGTCATCGGCACCGCCTACCGCTGCTTCCGCGAAATGGGCATCGACTACCGCGTGGTGCGTGGCACCAACGCGCAGTGGTATCAGCCGCACCGCGACGGCGGTGTCAGCGATTACGCAACGAGTGTCGGCCAGGAGTGAACCTGCTGTGAGCGAGCACCCCCGACCGCGTTATGTGCGATCGGGGGTGTTGTGTTATATGCGGTGACGCCTCGGTATGTTTAGTCGCGCCAGGCGACACACAGCGTGAGGTCGTCGTCCGATTTGGAGAGGATGGTCGGCTGCTTCAAGAACTGACCGCACAGCGTGTCGTAATCTGATCCTGCCGGCAAATCGATGAACCACTGCATGAGTGGTTGGAAGAAGCCGGGGTATGCATCACCACTCTGGTGGTTGATGCACAAATTCTGAATGCCGTCACTCAACACAGCCACGGCACTGAGCTGCTGTGGGCCACTATTGGCACGCAGGTACTTCTGCCAGTTGGGAGCAGTAATCGGGCTCGTCGAATTGGCGTATTCGCCATTGTAGGGGCGACTGAGTGTTTTGAGGTCACTCACCGAGCGGAACCCCACCACTGCCCCGTCACCGATATGCAGGACATTCCAGCCGTCGCTGTCTACAACGACGACGAGGAGCGTGCAGGCATAGTCCCGGAGCTCGTGACGACGCCGAGCAGCCAACCGCACAATGGCTGCGCGACCGGTCTGTACCGCGTGACGCATCGAATCGGTGACCGTAGACGGCACTACGAAGCGCTTCATGAACGAGCCGAGGCGATGCAGGATACGCTTTTGGGGTCGCGGAGGGGTGATGAGTGTGTGCACCACGGTATCGACCAACAGCCGCGAGCTGTGATGCGAGTATTTCGCAGAGCCCATCCCGTCCGAGACGGCAATGATCAGACGGTCCCCATCCACGACCATGCGATGACTGTCCTGACAGGGGGTTTGCGTGGCGTGATGGGATGTGCCGGTGTTTGATGCACCGGCCATTCTCCACGTGTTGGCAGGCACCTAGACTGCCCCCCACGAATCGACCGCTTTGAGAGGAACTTGCTCGGTAGGTTGCGATTGCGACACACTCGACAAGCTCCCTGACAACCACAGGAACATCTCTTTAAACGAGTACCCCTGTAACGCAAGCGCTGGGCGATTTCCAATCGTGTTGAGGATATTCATATTGGCGCCTTCGACACCGACGGTAAACAGGGTGAGCTTCTTTTCGGTCTCTTGTTGCTTGATGATGGAAGAAACCGCACCGAGCTGATCTGGATCGGTCGGCTCGCCGTCGGTCACGAGGAAAATCCACGGGCGATAGTACGGGATACCCGCATCCTTGTAGACTTTTTTGCGCTCGTTGACCAGATCGACAGAGCGCATCAACGCTGCCGCCATCGGCGTCTGATCCTGTGCAATCAACGTCGGGCATTGAATTGCTGTGATCGGCGCAAACGGTTGGGTGACGGTGACGGGACCAAACGTCACAATGGCCACTTCGACGCGTGATGCGGCGGTGCTGTCACTGCTCAACTCGTTGAAGAACTGTTGTAACCCTTGGTTGAGTTGGTCGATTTTGGGTCCCTGCATGGAACCCGAAGTGTCGAGCAACAACACGCAGGCAACGCGCGGATCGGGATTGGTCGGGTCGAGGTTTACATCTGGAAAATTGGTCATCTGCGGCTCTCTTTTCTACACGATGCGGTGAATGCTCAGGTGAGCGGTTTTTGGACATCGACGGCTACTGGGGGGAGCGGAATCGGGAGCAGATCTGCATCCCAGACACCGGGATTTGATTTACTGACACTCGAAATACTCGACGACAGCCACAAGAAGAGTTCATTGAACTCGAATCCACGCAATCGATGGGCCGGTCGTGCACCTAGGCTGTTGAGGAGCTGCATGTTGGCATTTTGGACACCGAATGCATGGAACGTCAGACCGCGTGCTGCTTCGATTTCGCGCACGCGTTGTGCAGCAGATTCAAAGACATCCAGATCTGTCGGAGTTCCATCGGTCACCAAGAATGCCCATGGCCGGTAATACGGGATGCCAGCGTTGCGATAGACTTCTTTGCGCATTTGCACCATGTCGAGCGCGAGATGTATCGCTTCACCAAGCGGAGTCGTCCCCTCGGCCACCAAGGTCGGTGCTTGGAAGGTATCGAGCGGGGTAAATGGTTGCACCACGCGCACAGGACCGAATGTCACGATCGCGAGCTCGACACGATCGAGTGCCACTCGATCTTTTTTGACATCCTCAACGAACTGGCGGAGCCCTTCGTTGAGTTGGTCCATCCCCTCCCCACCCATCGATGCCGATGTGTCGAGCAACAGGACACAGGCGATACGGGGGTCGGGATTGGACGGATCGAAAATGTTGCTGGGTGGATTATTGGACACATGCACCTCACTCATCTCGTCATGCGTAATGACAGTATATCAAAAGCACCACAAAATACCATAGTTACGCAAAGATTGTCTTTGTGTGCGTCGGATCACCCCAGCCGGTGATCGTGCCGTCATAAAGCAACGCGACCGTATGTGATGCGCCACTGGCAATTGCAACGACGGGACTCGTGAGCGTAGGCGGCGTCGCTTGACCCTGATCGTTGGCACCCCAGCCCACCACGCTCCCATCGGCAAACAACACGGTACCGAAATGTTTGCCAAGCGATACACTGACAACGTGGCGCAAGCCGTGGAATACCTGCTTGCCGTTTGGTTCGAGTTCGCCCCACAGCCACAATTCACCTTCCACGGTAAGCGCTGCCGACACATGTGAGCCCGCCCAGATTGCCGCCACATTGCGCAGTTCGCTAGGGACAGTGCATTGACCGTAACGATCGTCACCCCACGCGCTTACGGTACCGTTCTGCCGTAGGACCAATGAATGTGCGCTCCCCGCAGCCACAGCAACCGCTTCGCGGATACCAGCTGGCACCGTCGCTTGGCCCTTGTTATTGTCGCCCCAGGCATAGACAGACCCATTGAACGCCACCGCAACAATGTGCGCATCGCCTGCCGCTAGTGCGATCGTCTTTTGTCGGAGTTCGGCAGGGACCCGAGCGGCCAAGCTGGCATGCGGAGAAGCCATGACCACCGAATGATTATCGTCTACCCCGACGAGAAAATCGCGGCCCGCATAGACGCAGGTGATTGCTGGCCACTGCGGTGCCACGAACCCTTTCGTGGTGCGCATACTGCCCCGTGCATACACGGCACTGAACGACTCCCCCGCCGCGAGGACTGGTTGCGCACGCTTGCGTTGTTGCGCGACGTGGAGCAACGAGCTCACCCTGAAACCGTTCTGTGATGTGATGCCCAAAACCGCTGATTGGTATGTCACATTGTGTTGCGCCGTCGCCGTTTTACCGAAGTTGGTCGTTTTGAGCAAAGTCGCCCGCGTCCCCCCTTGCACAACAACCATATGAGCACTAAGTGCGACATCGATCATCTGGGAGGTTAATTGATTACGCATCTTGAAGTAATCGAAGCGCCGATCGCGTGCGATGTCCGCCATCAGTACCTTGTGATTGACCAGATGGATGAAGACTGTAGTTTTGCAGATGCTGATGTGGCGGACCAGGCTCATTTCGATTGCCACGCCGATTTGGGTGTGTATCCCCCGTGCAATGTGGTGGAGCGTTCCACTCGTCGTCAATACGACGGTGCAATCATCTGCTGCCGCGATCATGAACGGCGCATCAGTGATGTGAGAAAGCACGCTCGCATCCTGACCGACTGTATTCCCCCAGAGCCAGACGCGTGTTGCGCTCATGGCAACCCAGTGGTGTGCGCCAGCGGCAATCTGGAGCACCTGCGCAACTGGTGACGGCACCGGTTCAGACGTTCCCCAGAGCAGTACCGTCCCGTCTTCGGTTAATCCGAGCAGACTATCTGCTCCTGCAGCGATGGCGCGTAAACGCGGTGTCTGCGGTGGCAGGGTCACCAACTCTGTCGGTCGCCGACTCCAACCTGCGACCATTCCATTTGCTCGTAGCGCATACAAGCAGTGTGCAGACGTGGTCAACGCGATGCAGTCGAGCAATTGATCGGGAAGGGCTATTTTGTCTACAGTATCGACCGCAAAACCGATGACTGCATGATCACCACCAATCATAAAGGCGTCTGTCCCGACAATAGCCATCCGGCGATACGGGTACGGCGAAGGCAGATGTTCTGCCACCCAGCTGGCATGCTCCTCGATGGTGTCGAGCGTCAAGATAGGCCGCGGTGGTGGAACCAATTTGTCCGGTATGACAATCTGCGAGTGCTTCGACGGGACATCGGATTCGAGCAATTCACGGATTGGTGGGGTCACACGTGGCCGCCGATTGTTGATCATCTCCCATTCGCAAATGACACACGGATGGTCACGCACGTGCGTGTGCGTTGCATCGTTCACGCAGACTTCGTACGCATTCACACACGCAGTGAGTGCATCGTCCCAATCCGATGCTGAGGGTCGCGTATACCCGGGCAAAAAAGAACGAAGCATCAAATCACGCACCGTAGCAGGCAATGCCATCATGCTGGGTACATGTGGGAAGCGGGCCATCTCGGGATTGTCGAGATGCGGAAAAATACCGTTCGCGATGTTGTAGACATGCAACATCGATTCTTCGAAGTTGGGGCGCTTGGGGATTCCTTGGAATGGGTGGGCATTCTGCATCATCAATTGGTACATGATGACGGCAAAGGCAAACATATCGTGTTGTTGGGTGCGGTCAAATTGGCTATAATTCCGATTCTGGATCTCGGGCGCCGTAAATTCTGGCTTGCCGACTTTACATCGAAAGACCTGCCCCGATGCCGGCTTGATCTGAAAAGAGTCGCAGTCGATCACGGTCACCAATGTCGATGTTTCGAGCACGGTCGATACCATGATGTTCAGCGTGTTCATGTCACCAATCACGTGCCCTTTGGCGTGGATATTCTTGACCACAATTGCCAGATTTTTGCCGATGTTCAGCAACAGGCGATAGGAAAATTGCGGTGCGACGTTTTGTCGATGGCCCGGATGCATCACTTCTGACAACGTCACTGAAGACTTCATTTTGGGCATCACAAAACCGATTGGTGTTTTTTTTGTACCGTCTCGTTCATAAACCAGATCAATCGGCCAGGCGATTGAGTGGTGTTTGAGCTTTGTGTGAGTCGGGTCATCTGGCGGATTGTCCAGCATGGTTTGGAGCTTCTGCAGGTCGTCATCCGCAAGTGGTTTGTGCTTTATCTTGACGACCATGTCTGGCTGACCGTCGAAATCGTACACGGTCGCTTCACCACCACGGCCCAGTTGGCTCCCGAGTTGAATGACCGCGTTGGTGCGCGCGAGGTGATATGTTTTTTGTGATGTCATGATCAGCTACCGCTCAAATTTACACAAATGCCTATCAACGCAAAGATCACGATAATCGTCAAACACCCGTTTCGTGCATCGTTGGCTGTCGACCTCGGTGGGGAGGGTGCTGCTGCAACCAGGGGTGCGGGTGGTTGTATTGTCATCGTGGGTGTGGGGGAGTAGGTGGGTACATGCGGTTGTACCGGCGGCGGCTGGACGGTCCGCGGACGAACAGGTCGCACTGGGGTATATGTCGTGTGATGTGTCGTAGCTTTGGGTTGAGTATTACCGCGTGTCCCACCACGCCTGGTCGGGGCGGTCACCAAAACACCAGTTGTGGCACTTGCCAAGCGTGCCTGCCAGCTACACATCGTGCAGACTGTCCCACGGGGATGCATGTGTGTCGCATCCCGTGAGCACTGCACCATGGTACCGATGACCGTACGCAACGCCGTTGTCCATTCTTCGGCACTCGGTCGCTGGTCGGTGGTGAATGCCCGGCGGAACAATCCTTGCAATTGCAGCGGAATGACCTGCTCGTATTCGGGTGCTCTTCTTGGTGGCGCACATTGCCCGCGTGTCGTTCGATCAAACGGAAAGATTTTGTTCATGAGATTGTGGTGCAAGACATCGTCCACATCGGGTGCACCCGGCAACTGGGTACCACTAAAAGGATTGTGCCCCTGCATCAGCAATTGAAAAACGAGTGCGGCAATCGCAAATTCGTCATTATTGGGAGTGCGTATCGTATTTGCAAAATTCTTCCCTACAAGTTCTGGCGGGGTGTATTCGCGTACGCCCACTTTGCACGGGTATGTTTTGTTAGTGCGAGCATCATGCACTTGAATCGAGTCACAATCCACCACAGTGACGTGCATTTGTGACGAGACCATGATATTTTTGGTGTTGATGTCACCGATGACGTACTGTTTGGCATGAAACACACGATACACCGTGCAGATGTTATGCGCGAGGCGGTACAACTCTTTGGTGTTGACATCAATTTTCTGGCGCGCTCGGTTCGACGGATTTATGATGAGATTGAGTTCATTCGATTTCGTAATTTTGGGCATCAGATAGCCACAAAACTTACCGCCTCGAAAAACAAGCGACGTTGGCCACGAGATGTTGGTGATCCGCGGGGTTGTCGCCGTTTTGGGAGTGTAGATGTCGCCCGGAATGTTCTTCATCATCCACTCGATTTTGGCGCGCCGAGTCGGATCATCGCGGAGTTTGTGATCGTGGAGGATTTTGGCCACAATGCCGCGGCGGTCCGTTGTGTATACCGCACCCTCACCGCCTGCCCCGAGTTCTTTCGTGAGCAGGATTGGTGCACCAGTGCTATCTGTATAATTCGTCATACGCGTCGCGCCATTCTGCTGCTGTCTGGAATATCGGACTCACACCAGGCGAACATAGGCACCATATTGTCGTCACGTTTGTCACGGCCTTATCCGGAG
>JBJONV010000198.1:0-11965 GCA_046051665.1 Chloroflexota bacterium | reverse complement strand
CAGGTTTCAGGTTTCAGGTTTCAGGTTTCAGGTTTCAGGTTTCAGGTTTCAGGTTTCAGGTTTCAGGTTTCAGGTTTCAGGTTTCAGGTTTCAGGTTTCAGGTTTCAGGTTTCAGCCAGATACTGAGATCACAGAACTCATGAAATCTCGTGATGAACACGAACATGCTGAGACACACGGGTAGATGTTGAAATCAGCAGGCAAAGTATTACCAGAACTCGTTCGGTTTATCCCGCGGTCTCGGTTCTGAAACCTTATCACTGAATTCTGACAACTCATAAAGGTCATTATGTCATCCATCATCCATGTCGAGAATCTGTGCAAATACTACGACGTCCCCGTGCGCGACGCAGGCTTTCGGCAGGCCATCAAGAGCCTGGTCAGTCGCGAATACAACACGGTCAAAGCCGTCGATGGCGTCAGCTTTGCGATCGAACCCGGTGAAGTCATCGGCTTCCTCGGACCCAACGGAGCAGGCAAAACGACCACCCTTAAAATGCTGTCGGGGTTACTGCACCCCACCAATGGCACATGCCAGGTCCTCGGGTACACCCCATACCAGCGCGACTATGCGTTCCTGCGCAAAATCACCCTGGTGATGGGGCAACGCAACAATTTGCTCTGGGATTTACCGGCGGGCGATACCTTTGAACTGGCCCGCACCATCTATGGAGTGGCAGATACCGATTACCAACGCCACAAAGACGCCCTGGTCGAACTCCTCGGCTTGGGCCCATTGATGAGCAAACCGGTACGAAATTTATCATTAGGCGAGCGCATGAAAACCGAATTTGCGTTATCGCTGATGCACAAGCCGCAGGTACTCTTTTTGGATGAACCGACCATCGGACTCGACATCACCGCCCAAAAACACATCCGCCAATTCATCGGTGAATACAATGAGCGATACGGCGCGACCGTGCTGTTGACCAGTCATTACATGGCCGATGTCGAGGCGCTGTGTAAGCGGGTTGTGATGATTAATCATGGTGTGGTGGTGTTTGATGGCGCATTGGCCGAGTTAGTCAATCGGTATGCACCGTCACGCACCATCACGGTCCAGACGACCGCGACGCGCGACGACCTGGCGGGCTATGGCGATGTCACCCATGATGACGCCGGCACCATCACCATTAAAGTCGCCAAAGCAGATGTGCCGCGGGTGACGGCTGCGATCTTGGCCGCGCACGACGTCAACGACATCAGCATCAACGAACCGCCCATCGAAGATGTCATCGCTCAAGTCTACGGACGCTGAGCCTGCTCCCAGGCGGCGCGGATGGTCTGCACAGCACGCGTTGTCTCGCCACGCAGGTCTGCGCCCATGCGCGCTTCGATGGCAATACACCCGGTGTACTGCATCTGGGCAAGTGCGTGGTAGTACGCGGTGACATCATCACCGGCAATTCCAGGAGCGGTGCGTTCGGCTTTTTCGGCAATATGGGCATGCGTAATCATCGACGCATGGTCGGTGATTGCCTGGGCAGGTTCGTCCTCACGGAGCATGTGGTAGATATCGGTCAGCAACCGTACCGCAGGATGTGCAACCGCAGCGACGATGGCTGCTCCTTCGGCCAGGCTGTTGATGTAGTTGCATTCGCCCCGGTTGAGGGCTTCGACGACGATGGTGATGCCGTGGCGGGCTGCGAGCGGGGCGTACTGCTGCAACAACCAGACGAACTGCGCATCGGCTGCTGCGCGATCCCAGCCTGCAGGGAGTTGGCGTGACCCACCGCTCCCAAGGACCAGTGTACGAATGCCCACCTGTTCGGCGCGGGCACACGCGATGGTTCCATAGCGCACCAGTGCTGCCCGATCGACGTCTGGGCCGACACACTTCAGCTCTGCCGGCAAAAACGCATTCGCGGCGATGACCGGGAGCGGCGCTGCCCGGACAGCGGCGAGGTTGACGGCAAAGGTCGCATCATCGGCACGCGGGACAAGCAAGCGCTGGATGTTTTCTTCGATGAAGTCCAACCCGCAATCGGCGACGACGCCGGCATTGGCGACTTCGGTACAGAGTCCGATACGAATCATGGTTTTACTCCTGTGTGGTGATGCTGTATTGTACGGTACCTCGGGTGTACGAGAGGAAGGCGCGATGCGACAGTTTTGGGAAATTTACCGCAAGTTAATCATGACCGCGACCCTCGAGATGCTCCAGTATCGGCTCGGCAACCTCTTTTGGTTATTGGGCATGGTCTTTGAACCGATGATCTACCTCGTCATGTGGACAACCCTCGCGACCGAACAAGGTGGCAGCATTGCAGGGTATACACCGGGCAATCTGGCAGCGTACTACATTGCGTGGACGTTGGTGCGCCAGTGGAACATCGCACTCACACCATTCGGTTTTGAGCAGCGTGTACGTGAGGGTGGATTGACGCCATTGCTGTTACGCCCGTTGCATCCGTTTCACTACGACATGACCAGCTTTATTGCCATGCGCATCGTCGGGACGCTGTATTGGATTCCCATTGGCGTGGCGCTGTGGTGGCTATTTACACCCGTGTACCCCGGTGGTGCACTGACGATGGTCATTTTTGCCGTTAGTTTGGTACTAAGTTTTGTGATGCGCTTCGTGTTGGTGTATGCGCTTGGGATGGTGTCGTTTTGGACGACACGGGTGAGTGCTATTTTCAACCTCTACTTCGCCATCGAGACGATTTTGTCGGGTCGGCTCGTCCCACAGGCATTGTTGCCGGCATGGGCGCAGCAGATCGCGACGGTGCTACCGTTCCGCTGGAGCTTCGGGTTCCCCATCGAGGTCATCATTGGAAAACTTTCCATGCCCGACATGCTGAGCGGCTTGGCCATGCAAATCGGTTGGCTCGGCATTGCTACCGCGCTGTTTTTGCTCGGCTGGAACTACGGAATCAAGCGCTATAGTGCGGTAGGAGCATAACCATGTACAGAGCAGGCATCCTCGCTTGGCACTATCTGCGCACGGCGGTCATGAATGAACTCCAGTACCGCATCAACTTCGTCATCCAACTCTTCGAGACGGCCATTGCATTGGTCACCGCCTTGGTGGTGCTGAGCTTGGTGTACGCCCAAACCGATAGTCTGGGCGGCTGGAGCAGATATGAACTGCAAGCACTCCTGGGTATCTATACCCTGTTCTCTGCAGTGGTGCGCTTCAGCATTCAACCCAATATCGAGCGCCTTATGACCGACATTCAAAAGGGCACGTTTGACTACGTTTTGGTCAAGCCTATCGATGCACAGGTACACGTCAGCATCCGTGAGGTACGCGTCTGGCAGTTCATCGACATTGTGGCAGGAGGTGCCATCCTCGTCGATGCGTTGTGGCGGCTCGGCGCACCCATCAGCTTCGGGCAACTACTGTTATTTGTAGCCACCCTCCTGTGTGGGCTGGTCCTTATCTACACCATCTGGTTGTTGCTGAGTTGCATTGCATTTTGGGTCGTACGCGTCGACAATATCTTCGAATTATTCGACAACATAGCATCGGCGGGTCGCTTGCCGGTCGATATTTATCCGCGCTGGATGCGGGTGATTTTGACGTATCTGGTACCGATGGCATTTGCGGTAACGGTACCCTCTGAGGTCATTATTGGGCGTATCAATGCCACCAACGTGGGAATCCAGGTCCTCGTGACGGTCGGATTTTTCATCTTGACACGGCTGGTGTGGGCACGTGCGTTGGTGCGCTATAGCGGCGCGTCTGCATAGGGTTTGCGTGCTTTGGCGACGATGGTGACAGCCGGACCACGCTGATCAATACCTGCGTCGTTGGCTGCATCTATCCACAGGAAAACACGCCGGACGAGGTTGAACGGATGCCACCAGCGACCATCGTTGTCGGACCCACGACGCCGATCGGCATAGCCGCGCCACGACGGTGGTAACAGATGCCGATCGAGGAGTGGTTTGCCGATGCTGTAGACGATGAAGTGCGCGAACGGTACCGTTGCGCGCGTCTGCATCTCGATCTCTTCGACACACAAGCCTGCTGCTTCGAGCACACCGAGGAGTTGCGTCGGCGTATACAGGCGGACATGATTGGACCAGATGGTCGCTATCCATGGATGATTGGTCAGCGGATCTAGCCCCAGCAGGGTACGGACGCGACTGATGGGGTCCCACCAGAACGGGTACCGTGCGCAGGGGACACTGAGTGCGAGGATCCCTCCCGGGGTCATGACCTGGGCGAGCGTGCAGAGGCATGCCACATCATCGGGTACATGCTCGAGGACTTCGCTCAACAGCACCCGATCAAAGGTCTGCGCTGCGAACGGCAACGCGTGCAGATCAGCCAATACAACCGGTTGCGTGCCTGCCTCGGTGAGGCGCATATGGTCACGATCGATGCCGATTACGGGCACGGGAGTCAACGATCGTAGCAATTGGACGAATACCCCCTGCCCGCAGCCACAATCGAGGACGGCAGTGGCGGTTGCGAGTTCGAGGTACTGCATCAGCGTGGGTACACGGCGGCGGTACGCCATATCGACTTCATTCGCCAGATGTCGACGGATGACGTCAGCATCACGTGCGCTCTGGCGGGCGTGCACAACGGTTTGGATGAGGTTGTGTGACGTCAGTACACTCGTTTGTGGGTCGAAGATGCGTGCCATCTGGTGTATATCAGGGCGCTCTCCCGGCTGGGCCAAGGCAGTTTTGATGGCAGCAAAATCCGTTATGTCAATTATCTGACCGACACCAGCTTGCCAAATGATCGAACGTAGACCCGGCGTATCGTTGACAATCAGTGGCACGCCACAGCGCAACGCTTCGACGGCGAAACTCGGAAAACAATCGGTACGTGACGGCACGACAACGACGGCACAGTGTGAAAAAAACTGCGCCAGCGTCGCATCATCCGGCAACAAGCCCACGCTACGAAAATGGCGCGGGTCGAGCTGACGAAGTACAGGCGGAAGCTCTTCGTAAGGCATCTGGAAGGCCCCTGCATGGAGAATCACGATGTTGGGGAACGCATCTACGAGCGCGTCCAACTGCCCTAATAGGCGGTCGAACCCTTTTTCGTGCACCATCCGCCCACCAATTCCCACCACAAAGGCATCTTTTGGAACGTCGCACCATGCTGGTCTGTCAGCGTGTGCGTCCGCCGGGGTGATGGGCACGGGTGGGGTCACCACACGGACCCGCCAACGGAACGGCGCAAGCCACGGAGAATGATCCGCATAGTCGCTGGAATGGGTCATAAGCAACGACGCAGAGGCAAATGCCGATTGTGCCGACCACTGCATCAGACGTGCATAGATATGATTCCGCACGCCTGCAGGCATTACCACATCACCATGATGGATGCAGACGTATGGGATGCGTTGGCGGATGCAAAGCGCAGCCACTCCAGCTGCCTCTGGCAATGGAGTATGGAGCACGACGACATCATGCATTGCAAGGAGCGTTGCGACAGTCGGAAGGAACGACGGAGCAAACCAGGCGCGACTCACTTGGAGTCCACCAGCGCAGCGGATGACACGCACGCCATTGATTAGTTCTACCGGAGGTGTCTCTGCCGCATGATGCACACAGACAACAGTGACGGCGTCGCCACCTACTGCCCACCCTTCGGCGCTCCGTTGGGCGTACTTGGTTAATCCCGTCCAGTGCGGTGCATAAAAACTCAGAACGACGAGTATGCGCATAGCTGCATTCTACAGACAAACGCCGTTGGCAGGTGCCAACGGCGTCGGAGCGGAAGCGATGGGTGTTAGGCGACCGGCGAGACATCTGTGCGGCGTTGCCAGCGGCGCAACAGATACCGGCCGAGGAAGAAGAGTGGCAACCAAATCGGCGTCCAGACTACAAATCCGATGAGGAAGGTACCAATACCCTGAGCAAAGTCGAGAAGACCACGCAAGGCTATTTTGGCATCTTCGAGTGGTTGCCATCCTTCGGGATTGACAATCGGAGTGGTTGGGATGGGGTGAATCTCGAGATTCAATGAAGAGAACGTTGACCCCTGGCGCAAGTAGCGCATGCGTCCCGAGAGTTGCTCAATTTGTGACTGTACATCAGTCAATGCGCTGTTCACTGCGACGGCAGCTTCGACCGTTTCGGCTTTTTTGAGGAGCTCGAGCAGGCGATCGCGGGCGGCCTCTTGGGCTGTGAGTCGACCAGACAGGTCGATATATTCTTCGGTAACATCGCTGCCAGACATGCTGCGTGACCAGACCTTGTCAGCGAGTTTTTCGACCATCGTGATTGTCGCATCGAGTTGATCGCTCGGAATTTTGAGCGACATGTAGATGACCACGTCTGCATCGGTACCCGACGTCGAAGAGCTGAGGACATAGCCTTTGCTCTCGTTGACGGCTTTGCGAATCTGCTGATCCGTCGCAGCCACATCGGCGACTTGGAATGTGAGCGACGCATCGCGGATGACGAGGCGTTCACCCGGGTTCAACGGAGCGGTCGAGCCGGAACCAGCTACCCCGCCTTCGATAGGCGGCATAACGCGCTCAACGGGCATTGCTTCGGCCATGACCGGTGCGTCCATCGGCGCTCCGACGGCTGGTTCACTGGCATACATTGCATCAGTGCTGGATTGTGTGGCGCTGCCACAGGCGATGAGCAACAGGAGAGAACCCAAGATGAGGAATTTTTTCATATACCCTCCAAAGGAATAGTACGACCATTCCGGCCCAGCAAAATGGGCTATCAAATACGACGCGAGAGGCACGGAGAATGTTCCACGACTGCACTTGCACGTACATCTGTATATAATAGACCAACGGAGGCAGTATGGCGACGCAAGCACTCTATCGGCGCTACCGATCACAAACATTCAACGAACTCGTCGGTCAAGAGCACATCGTCCGGACATTGCGCAATGCGATTGTCGACGGGCGGATTGGCCATGCGTATATTTTTACGGGACCGCGTGGCGTAGGCAAAACGACGGTCGCGCGCCTCCTCGCCAAAGCCGTCAATTGTCTCGCCGAACCAACCGAACGACCCTGCGGCACCTGTAGTATGTGTCTGGCGATTGCCGATGGGAGTGCGGTCGATGTCATCGAAATGGACGCCGCATCACACACCAGCGTCGATGATGCGCGCGACATTATCGAACGTGTCCAGTTCCGACCCGCAATCGGGCGCTACAAGGTCTATATCATCGACGAAGTGCACATGCTGTCGACAGCGGCGTTCAATGCACTCCTCAAAACACTCGAAGAACCACCCAACCACGCCATGTTTATTTTGGCGACGACCGAGATACACAAAGTCCCCGCGACGATTTTGTCGCGTTGCCAGCGCTATACATTCAATCGACACAATGTCGGTGATACCGTTACCCACCTCCGCGAAATTGCCGTCCAAGAGCAGATCACGCTCGAAGAAGGTGCGGCCGAAGCGATCGCACGAGCTGCCACAGGCAGTATGCGTGACGCACTGAGTATCTTCGACCAGCTGATGTCGTATGGTGGTGGTGCGATTACCTTGCAGCAAATCCAAGGATTGTTGGGCGTGACTGCCGCCCAAGAAATCACCGCACTGACGGATGCGTTGCTCGATGCCGACGTCGGTGCAGCGTTAGCGGTGGTCGCCCGGGTGGCCGCACAAGGTGCGGATATCCGCCAATTCAGCAGGGATATCGTCAATCACCTACGGCTTGTGATGCTCGTCAAAGCCGACCCACAGGGGACAGAGCTCGACGTCGCCGAAAGCGAAGCAGACTCCATCCGAAGCCAAGCGCAGCGCGCCAATATGGCTGCATTGGTGACTTGGTTACGGCGCTTGAGTGAACTCGATTTTGAGTTGCGCACCAGCCCGTATGGGCAGTTGCCTCTCGAGTTGGCAGTGGTCGAAGCCATCGCGGCGCCACGTCTGGCACAGCAGGTTGTTGCACCCGCAGTGCAACCTGCTCGGCCACAAGCAGGGACGACACCTGCTCCTCGGCCCGAGCCGGCACGCAACAACGATCCTGTCCGGAGCAGTGAACCCACACGTCCCCCTGTTGCGCGACCGATGCCAGCATCGCAAGAACCAACGATGGCTGAATCGACACGCCCGCAGCCCACCGAACAACCGGTTGCAGCGCCGGTTCGTGCAGCGGAGGAACGTACCGAAGCGCCGCAAGGCATCCTGGGCGAGCGTGCACCATTCGTCGATGTGACCGATTTGGCGGAGCGCTGGCCGGCTATTGTGCGCGATATCCGTGCCAAAAACCGCAATCTCGAGGCACTCATCAAATCGGGGATCCATCCATTTGATGTGACCGATGACACCGTGACGCTCAAAACCGATACCGATTGGTTGTTGGCAAAGGTCCAAGAGCGCCCAAACATTCTGCTTATTGAACAGATTTTGGAGCGGCACACGGGCAAAATCTATCGGATCCGAAGTGTTGCTGCTACCCAAAAGCGCGAGGCAACCAATGCCAAGCGCGAGATTTTGCGTGACACGAGTAACATACCAATTGTCAAAGCCGCCATGAACGTGTTTGATGCTGACGTCGTTGGCATCGAAACGCCAGAGAAAGAAGACTAAGATGAACCCACGACAGATGCAACAAATGGCCATGAAGATGCAACAGCAGATGGCCAAAATCCAAGACGAGCTGAAAGTCACCGAAGTTACCGGCAGCGCCGGGAGCTACGTCAGCGTGACAGCCAATGGTCAAGGCGATATTTTGGCAGTCAAAATCGACCCACAGATTGTCGATCCGAATGACGTAGAGACCCTGCAAGATTTGGTTTTGACCGCCGTTCAAGACGCAGCCACCAAAGCAAAAGCGCTATCCGAATCACGGATGGGTGCGTTGACCGGTGGCATGAAGATTCCGGGGCTGTTCTAAGCAATGAGCGATGCTTCCCTCTTGCTCGAACCGGTGGCACGTCTCATCGAAGAACTCGGTCGCTTGCCCGGTATTGGGCCGAAAAGCGCGTCGCGATTGGCGTTTTTTATCTTGCGTGCCCCTGAATCCAAGGTGACGCTCCTTGCAGACGCACTGCTTGCGGTGAAGCACCAGGTGCGCCAGTGTGTGCGGTGCCATTACATCAGCGACCAAGAATACTGTGCCGTCTGTCGCAATCCGACGCGCCAAACAGGCACGATTTGTGTGGTCGAAGACCCACTCGATGCCCTCGCGATCGAACGCACCGGTAGCTTTAAAGGGAGCTATCACGTGCTCCACGGTCGCATTGCGCCCCTCGAAGGGATGGGTCGCGAAGACATTTTCTTCGATGATTTGCTCGATCGGATCGGTACAGAGGCGATCCGTGAAGTCATTGTCGCGACCAATCCGAACCTCGAAGGCGAAGCAACGGCAGCATATCTCCAACGTGAATTGAGCCCGCTGGGGACCCGCGTCACCCGACTCGCACGGGGATTACCTACCGGTGGTGACCTCGAGTGGGCCGATACCCATACACTGACTTCGGCACTCGAAGGACGACGCGAGTTGTTTTAGATGAGAACGTGGACAGAAAATCCCCCTGCTGGCTTCCCAGCAGGGGGATTACTTTTTCGTTTACGATTCGGTGATATTCGCTAGATCGGGAACTGCAGAGATCCAGATTTGCCCCGCAGTAAACTGGACCTCGGTGCCATCGGCGTTGAAGAACAGAAGTGGGGCTTCGGCTGCTTTTTTCTCCCATGTGATATCCGTACGCAGGCCGTTGGTGAACAAGACACCCTTGCCCGAACCGATGACCTTTTGGTCGATGCGCGATTTTGGGTCGCCTTCGATTGGGGCTTCTTCGACGTGGATAATGACCACATTCTGCGTCGTCAATTGACTCTTCGAGACGTCATCCAGCGCTGCTTTGCCATAGCGTGTGCGTGCATACAGGTTGGTAGCGGCGTCATAGTACCAGCCGACCGGTTGATCATCATAGAGGAAGAAGTAGTCTATAGATGCATTGGGACCGCGTTGTTCGACGGGGAGCGGCAGTGCATATTGATAGCCGACATCGGTGCGCGTCGGCGTCAGTTGTTCTGTTTCGACGTACTGGCGCAGAATGGCACCGTTGGTATAGAGGTTGTGCGGTGCAAAGCGCTCGTCGGTTTCGACGCGATAAAAGTATACCGATGTGTCATCACGCAAGGCATCGGTATTAATGATTTCGGTCGTGCTTTCGGCCAACTCCAAACCTGCAGGCGACCCTCCGGCATGTGCGTATATCGCACCCATACCCATCGCCCACTGGACAAAGTAATGACGTGCACTGCGAACGGGGCCGAGTTGACGATCGTCTTTGGCTAATTCGGGTGGGAATATCGCCATATAGCGCGTTATTCCGTACTCCGCTAATGCCTCATAGACAATCGATGCGCGATTGAGCCCTGATTGTGGGTAGGCATCAGGATGGTTATCGATCATCATGGCAAAGGGACGACCGGTGACTTGTCCACGCACGAGCGGGACGACGGTGAGGTCTTCGGGCATGGTGATTGCGGTCAACGTGGGAATGACGGTTGGTTCTGCGGTAGGGGTTGCAACGGCCATCGGTGTGGCGGTCGCTGGTTCGACAGGAACAGTAGGAACGGGGGTAGCAATGCCCATCGCCGACGAGACACAACTGGTCAGGATCATGGCTGCGAGGCTGAGTGTCAATACCATTTTGGACGAAGCACGGTGCATAAGACCTGACTCCTCAAACTTTTTTCTCTACGCATTGTAACAGGAGCATTCTTACTCCGGTATGATAGGATACTGAAAGGTATGTTATGCCACAGTATTGCTTTTCAATCAGATAAAAGGACATTCTGATGCGTTTTCACCGTGTCCGCATGCATGATGTCGACGACCCCCAATACCGTGCATATATCGCCGGGGTCATGGCCACCCGAAGCAATCACAAGGCAATCCGCCCCGCATCCAATCGATCATTGTTTGGTGCCGAAGCAGAAGAAATCCTGCGGACCTGGTTAGCGCAGTTCGCACCGCTCAGTGCCAATCGGTATGTGGAATACAACGAGCGGATGGGCACACAGCTGATACGGAAATACCGAGAGTTGGACGCAGTACACCAAGCAGATGCGACGCATGTCCATGTGTATGAGGTCAAAGCGAGTGGGCAGCTTCGCAGTATCAATCGTGGCCTCAGACAACTCAGCGAAACACGGACGATTTTGCGGCGCATTATCCCGCATGTAGCGTGTACGTTATTGTTGGTCGATACCGGCATTATCACCGCAGAAGAAGTCAGCACTCAGATGCAATCAGACGATCCGCCCCTGCATCAGCCCGCTACGCTCGCGGATTTTGTGCGCGACCATCCGGAATTGCCGTTTTATCCGCATCACACCTATCAACCGCGGCATGACGAAGCAACTGCTGTCGTGACGTTTGGGCTGAACGATATCGTGGCAATGGCCGGAGTACATGCAGAATCCCTCCATCTCGATTGGAGCGACGAACACGAAGAAGCGAGTGACGAAGAAGACGTTGCTCCCGTCACTACGCACTATTCGTCGCACGACACTACACCAGACGAAGACGATTCGCCGTTTGCTGCTGCCATGCGCAAAGCAAACGATCAGACCAACCGTCGTTAATGCGTCAACCCGTCGATGCGTGGTTTTTGCAGGCCGAGTACCGCATCGATCCAGAGCGCACTACTGACCCACCCGATAAAGCCAATCAATAAGACAATCAATACGCGGGCGGCAATGCCTTTGCGCCACAACGGCGCGATGCTCCAGCCAAGGGCAACGGCTAAGTACGGAGCACCGGTATAGAGGTACCGTACCTGGGCGCGTGTGACGATTTCGACCGCCAAAAAGAAGCCGACAACCGAGACCCACGGGAGCGCCATGCGCGGCTTTTTCAGCATCAGGAGCGTACCGACGATTGCCGCAGCAAGCAGTGGGATGGGCGCTAAACCGATGGTGAATGCAACCTGCAATTGGTGCAAAATCTCTACACTGGATGGGTGCACCAGAGTTGACCCACCAGCGCCGATTCTGCCGATGAACGACCAGTACAACGGCAACACAGCCACGCCAGCTAGGGTCGCCGGGA
>JBJONV010000197.1:0-15216 GCA_046051665.1 Chloroflexota bacterium | reverse complement strand
ATCGCGGACGAACCACGAGATTCCCATGTCTCCACGGCCTCCCGCACTGACTTGTTTTGTACGCATTTGGCTCTTCGAAGACGCCGAGAGAATCCCAGCGCCGTCGTCACTATGGAATCTGGCATATGTCAGCAAGGTCTCAGCGCTACAGACCACACCACCGACGCCATTGGCAGCCCGACCGATGGCCCACGGGTTGGCGATCGTGGCGACGTCGTTCCACGTCACATGACCCACCGCGAAGCGCCGTGTCATGATGGCATCATTCGGATAGAAGAACGATTCTGGCATCCCCAGTGGGCCGAATAACCGACTGGTGACCGCCTCTTCGTATGGCTGTTTTGTCAATACCTCAATCAAACGCGAGGCAATTGCAAACCCCGCATTGTTGTAGGACATCACCGTACCAAGTGGCGAAATTTGCGGCAGACGTACCAGACTTTTGACCATTTTGTCGAGCGCATCATTGCCGTACCCATAATGATTGAAGTAATCACCCATCCATCCACCGGTATGGGTCAGCAGATGGCGTGTCGTCACGCGCTCCGCCACAGACATATCTGCAAGCCGGAGCGAAGGAATATACGTTTGTACCGGCACGTCGAGGTCAAGTACCCCCGCATCGACGAGCTGCATCAGGACCGTCGCAGTCATGGTTTTGGAGATAGACCCAATCTGAAAAAGCGTCTCACCGGTCACGGGTAATGGATGGTCCACAGACGTCACTCCGAGCCCGGTACTCCATTGCTCGTCTCCATGCCATATTGCAATCGAAATCCCCGGCACACCGAGCCGTTTCATGTCGGCCACGATTCCTTCGCAGAGCGTCCGAAATGGTTTGTTCTTGATTTTTTTGACGGCACTGTCTCGGTTCATCTGTATCCCCTTTCGTGCAGGTGTGAATGCCTCTATAGTACGACGATTTTGTATACAAAAAACCACACCATGTGCAAACCCATCTGTCTGTTTCGTCTCGCCCATCGAGAAAAGATTGGTATACTACGGGTAGTGTTCGTGTCTAGCCAAGGAGCGATGCAATGGCGCGTATTCCTGTCGCGGTACAACTCTATTCTGTGCGTGAAGATGCCAAAAAAGACCTTGCAGGGGTCCTCGCAGCCATTGCAAAAATGGGCTACGAAGGCGTCGAATTTGCAGGTTTTTATGGTCATGATGCCAAATCTGTCAAAGCAATGCTCGATGCGAATGGACTGAAAGTGGCAGGTGCGCACGTCGGCATCACCACATTGATGGGCGATGAACTCCAGCGCTCTATCGAATTCCACGCAACAATCGGCAACAGCTTTTTGATTGTGCCTGGTCTCGACGAGTCGTATACCAATACGCGCGCAGGTTGGCTCAAAGCAGCCAACATTCTCAACGAAGTCTCGAAAAAACTCGCACCACACGGGATGAAGACCGGCTACCACAACCATTGGGTCGAGTTCAAACCACTCGATGGGGAGCTGCCATGGGATACGTTCTTTGGCAACACCGACAAGGACGTCATTATGCAGTTCGATACCGGCAATGCCTTGGTTGCACATGCACCTGCTGCACCGTTTATCGAGCGCTATCCCGGCCGTGCCCTGAGTGTCCACCTCAAAGAACATTCCGAGACAAACAAAACAGCCCTCATCGGCGAAGGTGATGTGCCGTGGTCGACGGTGTTGCCATTGTGCGAGAGTATCGGTGGCACGCAGTGGTATGTGGTCGAGCAAGAGAGCTACGCCTACTCCCCCATGGAGTGCATCGACAAATGTCTCCAGAACGTCCGCAAAATGGGTCGCTAACCATCCCGTGATGATACGCGCCGTGACACTCCGTCACGGCGCGTATGTGTAGAAAGTCCATCCATGCAGAGGGTTGCGAACTACCAAGATGCGTTGAATTACCTCTATCGCTTTATCCCCAATCCGCAACATCGTCCTGACCCCGCAGACAATCTGCGCCGCACCAGCGAATTGCTCGAGATCCTCCACAACCCACAACGTTCCTTTGCAACCGTCGTGGTTGCGGGCACCAAGGGCAAAGGATCGACCACGGCAATGATTGCCGCGATGTGCCGCGCAGCTGGCTTGCGGACGGGCATGTGGACGTCGCCACACCTGCATTCCTATCGTGAACGCATCCAGGTGAATGGAGTCGCAATATCGCAGTCCGAACTTATCGATGGCGTCAATCGGATCGCACCGCACATCGAAGAATATGATGTAGCCGGCGGATTGCCTTCCACATTCGCCATTGGTTTTGCTATTGCAATGCGTTATTTCGCCGATCAAAAAGTAGACATTGCGATCGTCGAAGTTGGTCTCGGTGGCCGTTTTGACAGTGCCAACGTGCTCGATCCGGTGGTGTCGGTGATTACATCGGTGAGCTACGACCACATGGATATCTTGGGTGACACCATCGTCGACATTGCCATGCAAAAAGGCGGCATTGCCCGTGCACACGTGCCGATTTTGATGGCTCCGCAGCCATTGTCCGCGTTGGTCACATTAGCAGCGTGTGCTGCCGAGGCAGGTGCCCCGAGTTTTGTTATCGACGATCCCGGAATGGGTGGGATTCGTGGTGAAGACGCGGCAGATGAGCATGTACGTGGACCCATCCCCGAGTTGTATGATCCGTTTGATTATTACGACGGGCCCAGACATCCGACGCTCCAAGGCGAATTTCAAGCAGAAAACGCTCGTATGGCGATTGCCGCGGCACTCTTTGTGCGACGACGATTCCCTGTCGTCGATGATGCAGCCATTGCCCATGGGTTGATGCATGTCGAATGGCCGGGTCGGTATGAATTACGCGACATAAACGGCGTCTCGGTGCTTTTTGACGGGGCACACAATGCCGATTCTGCGGAACGCCTGACGCAATCCATCCGCCATGACTTCCCCGGTCTCCCCAAAACGTTTGTCATTGGGTGCTCACGCGACAAGGATATCGCCACGATGATTCCGCTCATCGTCGCCGCTGCAGATCAAGTGTTTGTCACGGCATCGCGGCATCCACGTGCATGGAATGATTTGGGTGCGTTGCGTGATATGGTCCTCAAAGCGCGACCCGATATACAGGTTATTGGCATTGCCGACCCTGCCGAAGCATTGCGTTTTGCCATACACCATGCGACCACTGATGAGCTTATCGTGGTAACGGGCTCGTTGTTTGTGGTGGCTGCCGGTCGCGAAGCCGCTGGGATTGCATCTGCGGTCGACTGACAGCACCGCATCGCGATTCATTCGCGGTAGTGCATGCGAATCTGGTATACTTGTTACATTGTTTTGCAGTTTTGGGGAGTTGTATGGCCACCACATCCGATTTGCGCACGAATTTGATAATCCGCTGGAACGGGACGCTACACCGTGTGACCGAGTTCCATCACCACGCACCAGGCAACTGGCGTGCAATGGTCATCATGAAGCTCAAAAACATCGCAACGGGCAAGACCGTCGAAGAGCGTGTCCGTGCCGGTGAAGATATCGAAATCGTCCGTGTCGACAAGCACTCCATGCAGTTCCTCTACCGCGAAGGCGAAAACTTCGTCTTCATGGACAACGAATCCTTCGAACAAATCGAACTCACCGCCGATGTCATCGGCGACGGTGCCGAGTTCCTGCTCGATGGGATGGAATGCGATATCCTCTTCTATGACGAAACCCGCATCCTCGGTGTCGAAATTCCGATTTTCGTCGAATTGACCGTCACCGAAGCCAGCACCGCACTCCGAGGTGATACGGCGACAAACGTCAACAAAATCGTCACTCTCGAAACCGGCGCCAAAATTACCGTGCCTGCCTTCATCAACGAAGGTGACAAGCTTCGTATTGACACCCGCACCGGCAATTACATGGAGCGCGTGAAGTAGCATTCGCCCCTGTGACGACGGCGTGGTTTCGACCATGCCGTCGTTTTTTTATACGAGGTCTTGTATGACCATGCTTCTGTCGCCCGCCACCATGCGTGAACTCGAACAGGAACGCATCGCAACAGGGACACCTGCAACGACGCTGGTACGCACCGCTGGTGAAGCGTGTGCGACTGCCATTACTGCGCGATTCCCCAGCCTGCGCCGAGTGTTGGTATGTGCCGGCCCCGGCAATAACGGCGCTGATGGGCTGGTCTGTGCAGCTCGATTGGCCCGTCAGGGGGTCAGTGTCACCGTCATCACGTGGCATCGCCCCATGGCAGATGATTGGTTGCACGATGCGCTATTGGCCGGGATCGAACACATCGAAAACTGGGATGTACTAGCCGTCGAAAGTCTTCTTCCACATGTCGACCTCGTTGTCGATGGGTTGTTGGGTATTGGTTTGAATCGCCCACCTGCCGATATGTTGGCTGCACTCATCACGGTATTGAATGCTCGGCGCAGTCGCCTCCCCCTCGTTGCTATCGACATTCCTTCGGGCTGCAATGCACGCGATGGGAGCATTCTGGGTGCCGCAGTACGCGCCGATCTCACCCTCAGCACCGGCCCCCGCAAACATGGACTGCATCTGTTACCCACGATGCACATGACTGGCAGTGTCGTAGACCTCGACATTGGGATTTCTATCCCCGAATACGACCGCCGCGCCACGCGACTCCTCGATGCAAAGAGCGTTGCGACGATGCTCCCGGAACGGTCTGCGGATTCATACAAAGGGTCCTATGGGATTGTCTGTGTCTGGGCTGGCTCGCCACAGTTCCCTGGCGCGGCACATTTGGCGGCACTGGCGACTGCACGCACGGGTGCGGGCATTGTCACCCTTGCAGGGGCTCCGACCGCATTGCCACTGGCGTGGCCGACGCCCGAGGTGACGCTGGCCCCGTTCGATCAAGAGCCACTCGATGTCTTGGTCCAATCCCACTTCACGAACTACCTCATCGGTCCTGGCATCGGGCGCGCCGCAACGACGGCGACGCTTCTCAAAGACTTTTTGGCGTCCCCGGATGTCGCTGGGAGACCCGTGGTGATAGATGCCGATGCACTCACACTGTTAGCGCGCATCCCTGATTGGCCGCAGCATATCGGCGCACTGCCGTGTGTCCTCACCCCACACTATGGTGAATTGCGCCGTCTGGCAGGTGGGACCTGTATTGACCTCCCACTGATCCCCATGGCACAACACTATGCCAAAACATGGGGGCAAGTGGTGGTGATGAAGGGAAGCGTTACCGTGGTTGCAAGCCCAGATGGGCGTACGTCGCTATGGGCGCATCCGAATCCTACATTGGCGATCGGTGGCAGCGGTGACGTTCTTGCCGGTATCATCGCAGGGCTCATCGCGCAGCATTGCGACCTATACAGCGCCGCATGTGCCGGGGTGGCCATCCACGGGATGGCAGGCACGACCGTCGCACAGACACACGGCAACGGTGGCGCACTCGCCGGCGATGTGATTGCGTGCATCCCTACGGTGCTCACCTCGCTCGGTGCACATCGCTAAGGAATCAATATGCCGATCTACGAATATCGCTGTGACGCATGCCGAGTCTCTTTTCAACGCCTCGTACAGGGGTTTTCTGATCCCCACGATTTGCATTGTCCACGTTGTCAGACCACAGCGGTGCAACGCATCATGTCGCGGGTCACGCAGATCCGTGGCGAAGCATCACAGGTGGCACGGTTGGCCCAAGACCCGTCGTTTGCCGGCATCGATGAACACGACCCGCGTGCCGTTGCTCGCTGGGCCAAAGAGCTCGGTCGCACCATTGGAGAAGATGCGGGCGCCGACTGGGACGAAATGGTCGACGAAATGATCGACGAAGAACGCGCAGATACTCGCCGCGACGCCGATAGTGGCGCCGATACCGATCTGGGATGGGCATAATATGCCGGATTTTCGCTTTACTGCGGTGGTCAACCACGAAGAATTCCACGAACGCCTCAAGGCCGTCCCACAGACCTATGGCGTCTACATCTGGCGCGATAGCAATGCCCACGTGCTTTATGTGGGCAAATCAAAATCGCTGCGTGACCGGATGCAGTCCTACTTCAATATCGCCCAGCTTAGTAACAAAAACCGACGCATGGTCGCCAAAATTGCCGATTTCTCCATCATTACAACGAATAGCGAGCTTGAAGCACTCTTGCTCGAGATGAACCTCATCAAACAGCATCGGCCTCGGTACAATGTGCTGCTCAAAGACGATCGTAGCTATCCTTACATCAAAGTCACCATCAAAGACGCATGGCCACGCATTTTGACGACGCGGACGGTCTACGAAGACGGAGCGCGCTACTTTGGGCCGTATGCCAAGGCAGGGTCTGTTCGTCGGACATTGAGCGAACTCAACCGCCTCTTTGCCTTCCGCCCGCCGTTCGACTGCGGCGACGATCGTTTTAAACGCCATCAACGCACCGGCAAGCCATGTCTCTATTACGATATGCGCCGTTGTCTTGGGCCGTGCGTCCCGTCGCTGGTATCGCAGGAAGAGTACAAACAGACCATACAGTCAGTCTGTCGCTTCCTCGAGGGCAAAACCGACGATGTCGTGAAAAACCTACGCACGCGGATGTCGCAACACGCCAAAGAGATGCAGTTCGAGCGCGCGGCATTCATCCGTGACCAGATTCGTGATATCGAAGAAATAAGCCAGCGCCAGCAAGTAATGCGTACCGTCACTACCGACCAGGATGTCATCGCTTTCGCCCGCGAAGAAGGATCGGCGGTGGTGCAGATTTTCTATATCCGCAATGGGAAGCTCATCGGTGCTGAACCATTTGCCTTGCAAAATACCGAAGACGAAGACGATGCGCAGTTGCTCGGTTCATTCCTCACCCAATTCTATGATTCTGCCGCCGAAGTGCCGCCCAACATCATTCTGGCGGATCACGTCGAAGAACCGATGATTATCGAAAACTGGCTCTCGCAAAAACGTGGTCACAAAGTCGAGATTTCTGTCCCCCGCCGCGGCGAAAAACGAGAACTCGTCGAAATGGCAACCACGAATGCCAAACGCAAACTTGCCGAGCTCCGTGCCGCATGGATGGATGGCGAAAAACGCTCTATCGTCGGCCTGCGGGAGTTGGCTACCATTCTCAATCTGTCGGACCCACCGCAACGTATCGAGTGCTTCGACGTCTCCAACACCCAAGGTACCAACACCGTCGGTGCGATGACGGTGTTCGAAAACGGTGAAGCAAAAAAAGCCCACTACCGCAAATTCCGTATCAAAACGGTCGATACCCCGAACGACGTCGGCTCGATCAAAGAAATGATCGAGCGCCGATTTAAACGCGCAGCAGCGGCTTCTGGTGAAGATGTCCTGTTGTCTGTCACCGATGTCCCCGATGAGCAACAGTCCGAAGATGCAAAGTCCAAAGAACAAGAAGCGTGGTCGCTGTTGCCCGACCTCATCCTCATCGATGGTGGTGTGGGTCAACTCAATGCTGCGGTCGAATCGTTACAGCGTTTGGGGTTTGGGCATCTGCCTGTCGTTGGTGTAGTCAAAGGTCCCAATCGCGACCGCTTCGATTTACTGCTCCCCAATGCCAAAGAATTAATCGTGCTCGAACGTTCGAGCCCCGTCCTCGGCCTCGTGCAAACCATCGACGAAGAAACCGACCGCTTCGCCAAGAACTACCATCGCACACTACGTGCAAAATCGATGAAGAGTTCGACCCTCGAAGAAATAGCCGGGATCGGACCCAAACGCCGCCAACTGCTTATCAAAGCATTCGGGTCACTCGATGCTATCCGGGCAGCCAGTGTCGACGAGATTGCAGCGTTGCCCGGAATGACCCGCAAATCTGCCGAAGAACTCAAATCGTTGTTATGAGCGTTTGGTGGAAGTTTGGTATGATGCATCATCCGTGCAGAGGAGGTTGATATGTTCGACGCGACCCAGCTCGCGACGTTGCGTGCACTCATCGATCGCTACATCCCCGCTGACGATACTCCCGGTGCTCTTGCTGCAGGGGTAGACTTGTATCTCATCCGATTTCTACAAGCAGATGGCGCCGGCTTTTTGGTGCGCTATACGCATGTCCTCAATGCGCTCGAACACGAAGCACAACACCGGCACGCATGCGCGTTTGCCGCACTCACCGCAGCGCAGGCAGACAGCATGCTGAACGCGCTCTGGCAGAATCAGACCAGCGTCATCTGGCTCTCTGATGCAGTCAGCACCCTCGCGCTTATCGCCGAACACTGCGCCGAAGGGTTTTATAGTGATCCACGCCACGGCGCGAATGCAGACGCAGTCTCGTGGCGTATGATCGGATTCGAGGAACGCCGATGAAGTACGACGTCATTATCGTCGGAGCCGGTGCCGGTGGCGGTGTCGCCGCAGCCGTGCTCGCCGAATCCGGTGCCAACGTGTTGCTCCTCGAGCGCGGCTCGCACTACACGTACGCCAACGAACAAACCGACCATCTGCGGAACCACCGCTTATCGCAATACGGCCAAAATACCGGTCCGGACAACGGACATCCCCGTGTTCTCGTTACGCCAGACGGTTCCGAGCAGGTGCAACTCCCCCATCACGGTGGCTATCACAACAATGCCATGGCGGTCGGGAGTTCGACGATGCTCTATGGTGGCCAAGGTTGGCGCTTCATGCCCGATGACTTCCGCATGCAATCGCGCTATGGCCGGCCTGCAGGGAGCTCACTGGCAGATTGGCCGATTTCGTATGCCGACCTTGCGCCGTTTTATGAGCGCATCGAAAACGAGATCGGGATAGCAGGCGATTCTTCACGGAGTGCTGAACGTTGGCCGCGCCAGCAGAACTATCCCATGCCCCCGGTCCCGCTCACGACCCGTGGCCGGATCCTCGAATCAGCAGCACATGCGCTCGGCTGGCATGCCTTGACACCGCCCTTGCTCATCAACACCATCCCGTATCAAAACCGTCCGGCATGTGCCCAATGCGGCCTCTGTGTCGGGTTTGCGTGTCATGTCGATGCCAAAAACGGCACGCATAATACGATGATTCCGCGGGCGCTGGCGACCGGGAATTGTACACTCGTCAGCGAGGCGTTCGTGCTCCGCGTGCTCATGGCTGATGCACAAACCGCAGCAGGGGTCGAATACATCGGTGCTGACGGCCAGCGGACGACTGCCTACGCAGCGACGGTGGTTATCGCCGGCAGCGCGATCGAAACACCGCGCTTGCTGATGAATTCCGCTACACCCAGCGCCCCCAATGGCCTCGGGAATCACTCCGATCAGCTCGGGCGCCACCTCCAAGGGCACGTCTACCCACGTTCCATTGGGTTGATGAAGGATCCCATCTACGACGGCGAAGGACCGGGTGTCAGCATCAGCACAGTAGACTTCAATCACGCAAATCCTGATGTCATCGGCGGAGGCATGCTCGCGGATGAATTCATCACGCTGCCCATTGTCTTTTGGAAGCGCTTCATGCCGCCCGAAATACCACGCTGGGGTAAAGCTGCCAAAGACTTCATGCGCCATGCATACCCGCGCTTCATGGATGTGACTGGCCCCGTCCAAGAAATCCCTACCCCCGATGCACGGGTCACGCTCGATGTGAGTGTACGTGACCGCTATGGGGTCCCAGTTGCACGGTTGTCGGGTGCCGTCCATCCCGAAACCGTCCGTACCGCTGCCTACATGCACGGCAAGGCGCGCGAGTGGCTCGCTGCCGCCGGTGTCGAACGCCAATGGGGCAATCCACCACGCCCCGGGTTGAGCGCGGGTCAACATCAAGCCGGCACATGCCGTATGGGCGATGACCCGGCGACGTCGGTGACTGACCGTAACGGCAAAATCCACGGTATCCGCAATCTGTATATCGCCGATGGCTCATTGCATGTGACCAATGGGGGATTCAATCCCGTATTGACCATCATGGCCAATGCATACCGGATTGCAACCGGTATCGCCGCCCTGGGTCGATAACTACACAAAAATGCCCCCTGTCACCTCGTGACGGGGGGCATTTTTGTGGATTATGAAGCTTCAGGGATTGCGTCGACCACCGGCTGTTTTTTGAGTTTGGCAAACGACATCAACAAAACCCCACCAATAATCAGTGGCAGTGCATACCACATGTACGCACTGATTGATTCGTTGTTGAGTACCGTACCCAACAACACTGCGACCATAGGGTTCACATATGCCGAGCTGATGGCGAGTGCCGGCCGGACACGTGGAACTAAATACGAGTACGCAGTAAAGCCTACTAATGACCCGAAAACGAGCAAATAGCCAAACGCCCACAAGGAAGACGGGGTGAAGGAGTAGGTCATTGACTCACCCGTTACCAACGCCGCCACAAAGAGGGTGACACACGCCCCGAGCATCTGCGCGCCACTCGCCATGTATGCGTTGGGAGATTGTTTGACCCGTGGAATCAACACCGTTCCCATAGACCACCCCATGGCCGCCAGCATCAAAAACAAAAACCCAATCGGTGATGCTTGGACTTGCCCATCGAACCGCAAGACGATGACGCCAAGAAAGCCGACGATGAGGCCAATGACTTCACGCCGGTTTGGCCACATCCCCCAAAATCCGGCAAAAATCGCCGCCCAAATCGGTGAACTCGCCAAAATAAGTGCAGTCAAGCCGGTCGGGATGTGATAATGCAGCCCTAATACGACCCCGCCATTGCCCATCCCTAACAAAATCATCCCGACACCCATCCCACCAAGGAGTTCACGGACGTTCGGGAACGACGCGCCGCGCCAACGCATGAACAGCATCATAATCAACGATGCTGCCAAAAAACGCAGCGCCGCGAGATGAAGCGGGGGGAATGATTCGAGTGCGTAATTCATCCCCAGGTACGTCGAACCCCAGATGGTATAGGTAGATAACAACGCTAAGCCGACTTTAAGACGTTCTGACACGAGCGTTCCTTATGAATCCTACGAAGAACACGACGCAGTATAACCCTAAAATGTCTTGCCCATGTGGAACATCTCGCGTAGGAAAAAGCCGGTATGTGATGCCTCTACTGCAGCTACATCTTCTGGTGTACCCATGGCAATCACCTCGCCACCACCCGTGCCGCCTTCCGGACCCATGTCGATGAGCCAGTCAGCGGTTTTGATGACATCCAGATTATGCTCAATCACCAAAACCGTGTTGCCTGCTTCGACCAACCTATGGAGCACCACCAATAATCGTTGGACGTCTGCAAAATGGAGACCTGTCGTAGGTTCGTCCAATATATAGATCGTTCGGCCCGTGTCCATACGCGCCAGTTCGCGTGACAACTTCATGCGTTGTGCTTCGCCACCCGACAATGTTGTTGCCGGTTGACCGAGGGCAATATAGTCCAACCCGACATCATGCAGGGTCGTCAAAATGCGCGTGATTTTGGGGATGTGCGCAAAAAACTCGAGGGCTGTCTGCACATCCATATCGAGCACATCGGCGATTGTTTTGCCCCGGTATTTGACTGCCAAGGTTTCGCGATTGTAGCGTTTGCCCTTACAGACGTCACAACGAACCGACACGTCCGCCAAGAACTGCATGTCAATCATTTGCACGCCGGCACCTTCACACGCCTCACAACGCCCGCCCTTCGTATTGAACGAAAAGCGACCGACGTCATACCCACGGACTTTTGCCTCGGGGCTCTGCGCAAAGATATCTCGGATGTGATCAAACAACTTGACATAAGTGGCAGGATTCGAACGCGGCGTCCGTCCGATGGGCTGTTGGTCGATGTCGATGACTTTATCGAGGTGCTCGAGTCCGTCAATACCATCAATAGGTCCGGGCAACAAGCTCATTTTGCTCAGGCGATTGGCCAGCGTCGGGTACAACGTTCCGTTGATAAGCGACGATTTGCCCGAACCCGATACTCCGGTCACTGCCACAAATGCACCAAGGGGAAACTTGATCGACACATCGCGGAGATTATTCATCTTTGCGCCACGCATGCCGACCCACGCCCCATTGCCTGGACGGCGTGTCTTTGGTGTCGGGATTTCCATTTTGCCCGATAAATACTGCCCTGTCAGTGAACCCTTTACTTTGGCGACTTTTGCAGGAGTGTCTGCGGCGACGACTTGACCGCCTTTGACGCCCGCGCCGGGACCAAAGTCGATGAGGAAGTCGGCTGCTTGCATCGTCTCGAAGTCGTGTTCGACCACGATCACACTATTGCCCAAATCACGGAGCTTGAGCAGGGTGTTGAGTAACTTCCGATTGTCACGCTGATGCAGGCCGATACTGGGTTCGTCCAAGATGTACATCACGCCCACCAGCCCTGAGCCGATTTGTGATGCAAGGCGAATCCGTTGCGCTTCACCGCCGGACAACGTCGGTGCCGAACGTGCCATTGTCAGATAGTGCAACCCGACATTCAAGAGGAATCCAAGCCGATCTTGGATTTCCTTCAAAATGTCGTTTGCAATGACCACTGCATTTCCTTGTAGTGGGGTTGTCTCATGGCCTGCAACGATTTTGGCTTCGTTGCCTGCAATGGTCACCGCCCATGCATGCGCATCAGTAATGTTCAGCGCACACACATCACTAATCGACCAGCCACCGACGCGAACGGCCCGGGATTCGGCACGTAAGCGGGCGCGTTTACAGGTCGGGCAGACTTGTTCCGACATGTATGATGCATAGAATTCGCGAGTCATATCGCTACCGGTGGTGTTGTAACGGCGGCTGATTTCGTTGGCAACACCCTCCCAGGTACGCAAGAATTCACCTTTCGATCCGCTTTCGTCGTTTGCCCAGGTGAACTTGATTTTCTCTTTGCCGCTACCATTCACAATGATGTCACGGTGGCGCTCACTCAGCTCCATCCACGGTTTGTCGAGGTCAATCCCGAAGTGTGCCGCAATGACTGCGAGAGATTTGTACCCCCAGCCGTCTTTCTTTTTGCGGAGCTCACCCCAATACGGCACTGCACCGTCATGGATCGACAAACTCCCATTGGGCACAAGCAGTGCAACATCGACATCAAGACGTGTCCCAAGACCCGCACAATCGCTACAGGCGCCTTGGGGAGAATTAAAGGAAAACATTTGTGGGGTCAATTCGTTGAAAGAAATACCGCAGGTCATGCAGGTATTTGCCTCGCTCATGACCCATTCTTTGACTGCAGCAATATCACTCGGCGTCTCTGCCGGGTAATCGACCACGGTAATCACACAACTGCCTTCGCCGGTTTTGACTGCCAGCTCGATTGCATCGGTCAAACGTGTTTCGTATGCGTCCCAGGTACTCTGTGCACCGGCACCGGCTTTTCCTTTACCGGCTTTTTCGCTCCCCGAGTCATCGCGCACCGGTACCGCCAACCGATCGACGACGACTTCGATGGTGTGGGTGACTTTTTTGTTGAGCTTGATGTCGGTACTGAGTTCCATCAGCTCGCCATCCACACGGACGCGGGTGAACCCCTCGGCCCGGGCTTCGGCGAAGACTTCCTTGTACTCACCTTTGCGCCGCGACACCATCGGTGCAAGCACCATATAGCGTGTCCCCGTGGGTAATCCAAGCACCCGGTCTACCATTTGTTCGGGGCTTTGCGATGCGACCGGCTGACCACAGATATGGCAGTGTTGCGTCCCGACACGACCGTAGAGCAGACGTAAGTAGTCATAGATTTCGGTCACCGTGCCGACAGTCGATCGTGGGTTCTTCGAGGCGCTTTTTTGTTCGATGGCAATCGCGGGCGAGAGGCCGCTGATGTAATCCACTTTGGGTTTTTCGAGTTGTCCCAAAAACTGCCGCGCATAGGCGGATAGTGACTCGACATAACGACGTTGCCCTTCGGCGTACAATGTATCGAACGCGAGCGACGATTTACCCGACCCAGACACCCCCGTCAGCACCACTAACTGGTCACGTGGGATGGTCAAGTCGACGCCTTTGAGGTTATGTTCGCGCGCGCCGCGGATTTCGATCGTATTGCGTGCCATGGGTCGTTACTCTCTGTCTATGTCGTACATATGTGCGGTGTAGTGTACCTGAATTTGCTTTCGAATGGGGATTTATGCTGTCGTCAACGCACGAAAACGTCGCAGTGCGAAGCCTACCGAGACACTCGCGAAGACGACTAATGCCACACCCGATCCCCACAGGGGAATCATGGAAGGACTCCCTTGGAGCAGCGTCCGGGTCGCATCGATATACCAGGTGGCTGGGTTTGCATACGCAAGCCATTGCATCCAGATGGGTGCCTCGCTCAGGGGATAGAGCGCATTCGAGGCGAATAACAAGGGCAGATTAAACAAAAACAACATCCCGTGGTAGCCCATGATGCTCTTGGAACGTATCGCGATGCCCAAAGATAACCCACAAAAGCCCAGCGTGAATGCCAATAAAAAGCCGAGGGCACCCACAAATGATCCAATCCCAAATGACCAATCCACCCCTACGGTCAGACCAACCAGAATGACGATACTTATTTGAAAAAACGCTTTGCTCACGGTTGCCGCGATATGCCCGAGGAGAATACTCAACCGTGGGATTGGTGCGACCTGGTATTCACGCAGTATTCCGCGCAACCGTTCGTCCAAAAACATCATCCCGCCACCTGCTGCGCCACCTAATGCGGTCAGTGCAAGAATGCCTGGCAGCATGAACGTCACATAATCGGTCTGTGTATTGACCATCCGTGCCATCCCGATGCCAAATAACCCGACCCACAGAATCGGTTGGATGAGCAGACCACCGAGTTCTTCGCGGTTACGAAAGAACTTCCGCATGTGGCGCATCCAGATTGCAATGGTTGCATGGATCATCGTTGTGCTCCTTCGTCGCGGAGGGCGCGCCCGGTCACTTGGAGAAAAACGTCGCCCAATGACGGCCGACTCATACTGATATCGACGATATCAATACCATCCTGGTGTAATGCTTCGATGATGGTCGTCATTTGACGTGCGCCGTGCTGCACGCCAACCGTCAGTACACCCGGTTGGGTATCGACCATCGTGACCCATCCTGCACTACCAAATGACGGTGTGTAGGCATCAGGGAATGCTGCAGAGATGCGTATGTAGGCGCTCCCGAGGCTTTGGATTAAGGCATCTGGGGTGCCTTCACGGACCATGGTTCCATCATCAATGATACCTACCGTATCCGCCAGGGTTTCGGCTTCGTCCATCGCGTGGGTGGTCAACAAGACGGTCATCCCATTTTGACTACGGAGGTCTTTGATGTACTGCCATATTTGAGCACGATGTTGGGGATCAAGACCTTGTGTTGGTTCATCCAAAAAGAGCACCAACGGATGCATCATCAGACAGCGAGCCAACTCAAGGCGCCGCTTCATCCCGCCTGAATACGTGCCGGTGAGTCG
>JBJONV010000196.1:0-6467 GCA_046051665.1 Chloroflexota bacterium | reverse complement strand
AAGTCGCCGTCACGACCTCGGTCGCGAACCCCCGTGAAGACTTCGATATCAATGCGCTCGGGACGTTTAATGTACTCGAAGGCGCACGCGCGAGCGGTCGCAACCCCATTGTGCTCTACTCGTCTACCAACAAAGTCTATGGTGGTATGGAAGATATCGTGGTCGTCGAAGATGCGACGCGCTGGCGCTATCGCGATTTGCCACGCGGCGTCACCGAAGCCCAACCCCTCGACTTTCACTCCCCATATGGGTGCTCAAAAGGCACCGGCGACCAGTATGTCCGCGACTACCATCGCATCTATGACCTCCGCACCGTGGTATTCCGCCAGTCGGCCATTTATGGCCCGCGCCAGTTCGGCGTCGAAGACCAAGGGTGGGCGGCCCACTTTATCATTGCTACCCAACTCAAACGGCCGATGTCGATCTATGGCGACGGCAAGCAAGTCCGTGATTTGCTGTACGTCGACGATCTGGTCAATGCCTATCGGCAGGCTATTTTGCGCATCGATACCGTTGCAGGACAAATCTTCAATGTGGGTGGTGGGCCTGACTATACCATCTCGATTTGGCGTGAATTCCGCCCCATCCTCGATGCACTCAATGGGAGCCCCGTTGTCGATCCAGCCTTCGCCGACTGGCGTCCCGGCGACCAAAAGGTCTGTATCTTGAATGTGGACCGAGCCCAAGCTGCATTGCAGTGGAAGCCGACCATTGGCGTCAGCGAGGGCATCGAACGCTTGTGGAATTGGGTCGCAGCCAGCCGTGACGAAATCGAAAGGCGCTAGTCTATGCGCGTATTGGTGGCACTCACCTACTATCGACCCTATACCAGCGGCCTCACCATTTATGCGGAGCGCCTCGCTGTCGGTTTGGCTGCCCGCGGTCATCACGTTACCGTGTTGACATCACAGTACGACTCGAGCCTGCCTCGTGAGGAAGTCCTGAACGGCGTCCATGTGGTACGTGTACCCGTTGCAGCCCGCATCAGCAAAGGCGTCATCATGCCGACCTTTGGCATCGAAGCGACGCGACTGGCACTATCGCACGATGTGCTCAGCCTGCATATGCCGCAGTTCGACGCACCTGGACTCGCCTTGCGGGGGCGCCTGCTGGGCAAACCCGTCGTATTGACCTACCACTGCGACCTCCAACTCCCTCCCGGAGCATTCAACCGCATCGTCGACCGTGTCGTCCAGATTGCCAATCACGCAGCTGGTGCACTCGCAACGCGGATTGTCGCCTATACCGATGATTTTGCGACGCACTCTCCGTTTTTGTCGCACTTCAAAGCAAAAGTCGAAATTATCCCACCACCGGTCGAAATCCCCGACACGACGCAAGCCGACATCGACGCATTCAAACAACGCTACAACCTGACCGGTCCGGTTATCGGCATGGCTGCCCGCTTGGCTGCCGAAAAAGGGGTCGAAGTCCTGCTCGACGCCATGCCCAGAATTATCGCTGCCCATCCCGATGCACGGGTGTTGTTCGCGGGCCCGTTCGAGCAAGTTCTCGGCGAAGAAGCCTATGCCCGCCGGTTAGCACCCTTGTTCGAGAAGTATCGCAACAACTGGACGTTCTTGGGCACATTGTCCCAACGCGAACTCGCGACGTTCTTCCATGTCTGCAACGTCATCACCGTTCCCAGCCTCAACTCGACCGAGTCATTCGGGCTCGTCCAAGTCGAAGCGATGCTCTGTGGTACCCCATCGATTGCCTCCAATTTGCCGGGCGTCCGCCAACCACCGACCCAAACCGGGATGGGCTTGGTCGTCCCCATTGGTGATTCTGCGGCACTCGGTGATGCCATATTGACCATTCTGAACGACCCCGAGCGATTCCACCGCAGCCGCGACGAAATATCGGCCCGATTCAGCACCGACCGCACCGTGACCGCCTACGAAGCGTTGTTCCAACGCTTGTCAAGGAGTAAGTAACATGACAACCCAAGACTTCCTCACCCCCCATTTGATGACATTGCCACCGCACCGTGTCATGATTCGCATGATCGAAGCGCGCCTCTTTGCCGAGACCGCCCCAACCATGCCCGAGCCCATTTTGGACGTCGGCAGTGGCGACGGCACCTTTGCACAGATTGTCTTCCCCGGCAAAAAGATTTACGGTATCGACCCCATCAAAAGCGACACCATCGAAGCCCAAGCACGCGGCGTATACCAGGGGTTGAGCATTGCCGACGGCAAGCAACTCCCGTTCGCCGACAATACGTTTGAGGCAGCATTCAGCAACTGTGTGCTCGAGCATGTCTTGCCGCTCAAAGAGACATTGGCCGAGACATTCCGCACCATGAAGCCCGGTGCGCACTTCGTCGCATCAGTCGTGGGCAACCGCTTCCCACAACAACTGCTGGGCACCAAAATCCTGAATGCATTGGGCTTTGACGGGAGCATCTACGGCAACTGGTTCAACAAAGTATCGGTCCACCGGAATACCTTGAGCAAAGCCGACTGGAGTGCCCGCTTCGAAGAAGCCGGCTTCGAGGTGGTATCGTGCCGCCCGTACTTCAGCGACGAGGCGCTGGCCTTGTTCGACCTGAGCCACTATTTGGCAGCCCCATCGTTGTTGACCCGCAAATACCTGGGACGTTGGATTTTGGCAGCCCCATTCACCCTCAACTGGCTGTGGGAGCCGATTTTGCGGCCACTCTACAATGCACCAGCACCTGCAGATGCGCCGTATTACTTCTTTATTCTGCGCAAACCGACGGCCAAATAACGTAACCCCACCCCTGCATCCCCCGCGTTGCCCTCGTCCGGGCGACGGGGGGGATTTGCATCGTATCAGCTGCGTGCAGTCTGGCGACTCCACCGGGTACCAACCCGCGATGATGCGTCCGACAATCGGCGCCCTCCGGTTTCCCCCAGAAGCTGGGAATACAAGAAAGGTCCTCACATGACCCACCCCAAAACCGCCCTCGTGACCGGTGCCGGCAGTGGCATTGGGAGGGCCGCAACCCTGGCGCTCCTGGCAGACGGCTGGAATGTCGTCCTGACAGGTCGGGGCAACGAACGCCTGCAGACCGTCATTGCGCAATCGGATGCGCCGCAGCGTGCCATGGCATATGCGGCCGACGTCGCCGATCCGCTCCAAGTACGGGCCTTGTTCGATGCGACCGTAGAACGATTTGGCCGCCTGGATCTGTTGTTCAACAACGCCGGTCGTGGCGCACCTGCCGTGCCCATCGATGAGCTCTCGATCGACGATTGGCGCGCGGTGGTGGATGTGAATCTGAACGGGATGTTTTATTGTCTGCAGCACGCATTCCGCGTCATGAAGTCGCAGTCTCCACAAGGTGGACGGATTATCAACAACGGTTCGATATCGGCGACGACCCCACGCCCCCACTCCATCGCCTACACGGCCACCAAACACGCGGTGACCGGCTTGACCAAATCTGCTGCCCTCGATGGTCGCGCATACAGCATTGCCGTGGGCCAAATCGACATCGGCAACGCCGCCACCGACATGGCCGAACGAATGGCCCAAGGCATCATGCAAGCCCACGGAGCCGTCGTCCCCGAACCACTGATGGATGTCAGTCATGTCGGTGCAGCGATTGTGCAGATGGCAAACTTGCCGTTGGGGACGAACGTGCTGTTTCAGACCATTATGGCAACCAATATGCCGTTTGTTGGGCGTGGCTAAAGCGCTGGTACAATGCAGGCACGATTCGCCACACACGAGGAGACAACGATGTCCAAAACGCGTACCGTCATGATTGGCTGCGGCGGCATGGCCCGCCATCACATCCGCAACATGCTCAAAATGCAGGACAGCACGACGATAACGGCTGTCTGTGAGCCATCGGCACAAGCCTACGAAGACACGGCTGCCATGTTCGAAGAAGCAGGCGTTGCCGTCCCGCCCAATCAACCGGATTTGGCCAAACTGCTCAGCGACCACAAGGGGAAGCTCGACGCGGCATTCATCATTACGCCGCACGTCTTCCACCACGATCAGACCAAAGCCTGCCTCGAAGCCGGTATCGACGTTCTCCTCGAAAAACCGATGGTGATGACCGGCGCCGAAGCCGAGAGCTTGATTGCAACCCGCAACAAATCGGGCAAATTGTTGGTCGTTGCGTTCCCCGGTAGCTTGTCGCCCAATGTGCGTACTGCCGCCACGATGCTCCGCAACGGCGATATCGGCACCATCAAGACCATCAGCGGTGTCGTCTGGCAAAACTGGGGCGTCAACACCGTCAACACCTGGCGTCAAATCCCGGCAATGGCCGGCGGTGGCTTTTTGTTTGATACTGGCGCCCATCTGCTCAACACGACCGTCGATTTGGCCGGTGAAGACGTCGCCGAAGTCGCCGCCTACCTCGACAACCAGGGTCGCCCGGTCGAGACGCTGGGCGTCGTGATTGCACGCCTCAAATCGGGCATCTTGGTATCGCTCCATGGCTGCGGTGAGGCGATGGAATCGTGCGAATCAGATATTCGCGTGTTCGGTGATAAAGGTATTTTGTATACCGGCGTCTGGGGCGAAAGCCTGGCCATTCAACACAAAGGCGGCACACCGGTCACCCCGGTGGTCACACCGGCATCATTGGGCGTGTGGGAGCAGTTCCTCGGCGTGCGTGCCGGAGCAGCCAATCCTTGTCCACCCGAGGTGGGTTTGCGCATGGCACGCTTGTGGGACGCCATCCAACTCTCTGCCAGCAAGGGCGGCTCATCGGTCAGCGTCACCAAATAATCTGCACCGGACCAGTGCACCCACCTGCAGGTGCAGGTGGGTGTTTTATTTGTTGTCTGGAATGACCAAGGGCGCCGGCAAGGTAAACAGTGGTCGCGTGGCAGGACACGCCGTCAGTGTTCCATCGGTTGCCAACCAATAATCAAGCCCTGCGAGCATACAGGGGGCCAACGCACCACTGCGGATCCGCGCTATCTGCCCTGCTCGGGCGGCGCGGAGCGTCGCCCAATCGTACGGTGCCAGAATGGGCCACCGTGATTCGATACCCACATATTCCAGCACCCCACTTGCCACCGCCACGCGCGTGGTTGCCGCGCCATCTGCACCGGCCAACACCACCGCACCACGTCGATCGTTCACGAGGGTTTCGACTGCGGTGCGTTCGCTCGCCGACACGATAGGCAACTGCTGGTGCCACAGCTGCCATCCCTGGAGGACGATCGCCAGTCCCACCAGTACCGGCACCCAGCCGCGCCAGGCAGGCAACTGCACAAACGCCCATGAGATTCCGGCCAACACCAACGCGGGGAACAGCCACACCTGGAGCCAGAGCGGTGCACAAGCCCACAGCAACCCAAGGCTCGGCCAAACCACCCATGCACGCGGCATCCCCAGATGCACACACCAGGCTGACGCCGCAATCAGCGGCACCAACCAGACCCACACCGGGAGGTTGAACACCAGGGTGCCGATACACAGGCTCAGCAGGGATGCACCGATGGTGCTGACGGCCACCCGATGTGCGGGCAGTTCTTGCCAGGCCTGTCTTGCTGCACGGACTGCCACGACGAGCACCGGCCAGCCCACCAAGAGCCACTGCACCGTTGGTTGTAAGGGCAATTGCCAGTCTTGCAGCCGCACCCAGGCAAGCGTGACGACGGCGAACGGGATGATTCCCCACCAGTGTTGTCGCATCAGCGTGCGGAGCGCATCACGACGCCACCAAACGGCAGCACCAATGGTCCCCACCAGCAGCGCCGCGGCATGCCACGCAAGCACACCTGCATGCCACAACCCGGCCATCGTCAGGAGCGCGGGGATGAACAACACCACGGCGATGACGCCGATACGCTGCGGCCATGCCGTCCAGCGCGGCGCCACGAGCCCAATAACCCCTGTGAGTGCCGATATTGCCAGCGCCGTCGTCGCTGTAATGCTCCAGGTGGCATCTGCACCGACCACCTGCCCCAACCACACGGCAAACTGCCAGCCGGGCACCGTGCTCCCACGCAGATGCCCCGCGAGCGACGGATCCAATGGCTGCAAGGCGCCACTCCGGATCGACACTCCAATCTGGTGGACGATTGATGTTGCTTCGGTGCCATACACCAACAGCCCGACACATCCTGTCTGAAACAAGAGAACCCCAAGTGCACGTACCGACCTGAGCCAGCGTTCCCGCGACCTGCTGCGCCACCACCCCACTGCACCCAGCACCACCGACCCCAGTATCCCTGCGCTGAGCAGCATCACCAGTGGCGCCCAGTCACCAGTCCACGCATAGGTCGTCTGGTGCGCCCGCCAGGCATGCCAATCGCTCGACGAAACGACCCCCAAATGCGGCCAGGCACGGTAGGTACGGGTATCAACGACCGCCACGCTGCTCCAGATGGCTGGTTCGGTCAGCAAAGCAACAGCGCGGTCGTGTGTATACGTCGCCGTTTTGGCAAAAATATGCACCTGCGGGTGGTCGTAAACCGACAAGGCTTCTTCGGCGCCGCGCGTATCCCAGCGCCACGGACCGATATGCG
>JBJONV010000195.1:0-13395 GCA_046051665.1 Chloroflexota bacterium | reverse complement strand
GGCGTGGCAATGAGCGCCGCGTCGGTGACCTCGCGTGGGGAGTCAAACATGGCAAAATCCCAATCGCCATTGAGGCAGCGTACCTGTGTTGAGTACTCGGCGCCGCTTTTGGCTGCACCGCTTGCACTCGTGAAGGGCCAAAACGTTGCTCGTGCCGGGAGTTTGCGCAGGCTCGGTAGCTCGGGCATTTGCCAGGTTGGTTGGTCGTCGATCATGAGAAAGGGAAGTGGCGTATGAAGCGTCATGCGCAATCCTTTGTATGTGAAACGTCGATGGTGTGTGTGCGTCTGACCGTCTGCACAAATCATACCACTTGTTTATTTTGTGGGGTGGCTTGTGTAGTGATTCGTACGAAAGGTTCTTCGTGATGCGGAGTAACCGAAATCACTGTTGCGTACAAGAAGCCGCGAGGAGATGCATCAATGAGACATAACGAACTCGTTTCCCTTGGCTACTATGGCGTCGACGTCACACACAGCCTGTACCTCATGCGTCTTCGTCGATGTCTGCATCAACCAGCTGGTCGCGTGCTTTTTCGATCCGTTGCATCCGCCGTGCAAAGTTTGTCATGGCAATGGAGCTGAACTCTTCGAATTGCAAGCCAAACGGCATGTCGTCGTAGGCCGAAAAAATTTCGGTGATGATTTGCATCGCCAGCGGCATCAGTTGGTTCATGCGGTGTTCAATCACAGCCCAGAGCTGTGGATCGGCGGCGATGAGTCGCGACAGCAAATAGACGCCATAGGCAATGTGTCGTGATTCGTCGCGTTTGAGGAGCAAAATACCTTGGCGGACGCCGGGCATTAAATTGTTGCGCTCGAGTGCCGCGAAGTAAGCCTCGTAGCCGGTTTCGGCGAGTACGCCCTCGACAATCATGTTGTAGGTGACCGAGGCTCGTGCTTGTGCTGCAGGCGAGCTGTCACTCAGCAAGGTATGCATCGCCGTGGGGAGCTCGTCATAAAAGAGCGTTCGATAGGCAGGTGTGTGGTAGTGCGTCAGGTCGCCGGCATCCGGGGCGATGTGCTTGAGGAATCCGTTGGCGAAGAAATCGACGTGTTTCGCCTCTTCCCATAAAAACGTTGTAAGAAACATCTCTTCTTCGAGGCGACCTTCGCGGGCAATGGTCATGATGAGTGGCAACAAATCAAGGGTGACGCTTTCTTCACCGGCCACAAACATGCCGGTGAGGCGCAACAATAAATCGCGCTCGGTGGCGTTGAGGTTTTGCCAATCAGCGATATCGTGTGTGAAGTCGATGTCGGCTGGGTTCCAGACGCCGAGGCGTTTGGCTTTCTGCCACAAGCGCATGGGCACGCTTTCGTTGTCGAGTCCTTGGCGACTCGTTGTCACGAACGTATGATGCGGCACGGTCGTCGGCACCGAATGAACAGGAGCTGGTGCGACTGAGGCTGCAGCGAAATCCGCTTGGCTGATAGCGGCTATCAGCGCTTTGGCAGTAGCCCCGTGCATTGCCAGAGTGGTTACGCTGCCTTTCGTAAGCGTCAGCTGACGACGCATGATACCGGCTATGGGGTCGAGTTGCCCTGTCAACACGTTGCGCCAAATTGCTTCGCGTGCTTCGAGGATGAATTCTGCGTGTGTCAGGTCTGCCGCGGTGGCGATACGCGCAGCGCGGCAACTCCCCTGGTAGAGATCAAGGTAGATCATGGTCGTTTGTGCATCATCGTGCGTAATCTGCAAGAGGAGTGGCCAGCGCCAGTTGACGGCGGCGCGGCGGTAGGAGTCGTTTTGGTTGATTGCCTGTGCGCAGGCATCGATCCAGGTGGCGCTGAAGAGAACGGGAGTCATGGGCGGCTCCTTATCTGGTTTGTGTGTGGGGATGCTCCAACGTAGCAAAGAGCGGCAGGCTTGTCAATGGAACGATAATTGCTCGGCATGACTTTTGCTTGGTATGATAGGGCATTCCGTGCATTGAGTAGGAGCATCGTCGATGACGAACCCTTTGTTTGTGCCGTTTGCGCTCGAACACTATCAGTCGCTCCACGAACGCAAAGTCGAGCTCAACTTGGCAGACAGTAGCGTCAAATGCGTGACCACGCGTGAATGGTTGAGCGAGTCCGAAATAGAGACATTGCTGGATACCGGCCTCTTTTATCCCGAAGTCAACGGCACTACCGCCTTACGGAACGCCATCGCTGGACTCTACCCACAGGCAAGCGCAGCCAATGTCCTCGTCACGGTCGGGGCCTCGCAGGCCAATGCAATGGTCTGTCAGACCCTGCTCGAGCCTGGCGATGAGGTGGTGGTGATGACCCCCGGCTACCGCCAAATATGGGGTACGGCGCTCAACATGGGCTGCACTGTGCGTGAATTGCCGCTCAACCCCGATAATGGCTGGCGCATCGACCTCGACGTCCTCGATCAGGTCATCACATCCAAAACAAAACTCGTCGCAATCGTCAATCCCAATAACCCGACCGGCACGGTCATGACAACTGCCGAAATGGCACGTGTCGTCGCTGCGTGTGCCCGCGTCGGTGCATGGTTGCACGTCGATGAGGTATACACCGGCACCGAGTACCCAGGCCAGCCCGACACGCCGACATTTTGGGGTATGTACGATCGCGTCATAGTGACTAATAGCCTCTCGAAGGCATACGGTCTCGCCGGTGTGCGTATTGGTTGGGCGGTAACGACCCCGCACATGGCCGAAGAACTCTGGCGCCGCCACGAATACGCCGTCATCGCCGCTGCAGCACCGAGTATGACGTTGGCCGAAATAGCTCTGCAACCTGCCAAACGGACACATTTGCTGACGCGTCAACGCGCGATTAGTCAGGCCGGCGTGGCAGTGATGCGCGAATGGATCGCCGGTCAAAACGGTCGATTTAGCATCCAGCAGGCGCAGGCAACCAGCATTGCCTTTGTGCGCTATCACTTCGACATCCCGTCGTATGACTTCGCCGAGCATATTCGTACGCAGGCATCGGTCCTCGTTGCGCCTGGCAGTACCCTTGGTGCTGAGCATCATCTGCGCATCACGGTGGGCTATGAACCCGCCAAAATCCGCACCGCACTCGACCGTATCGCGGCAGTCACGACGTCCCTCGGGTACTGACACCCACCAGCAGACAAGGCGGCACGGTGATGTCCCCCAGCCAGATTTTTTTGATGACATCGACGTTTTTGGCCAGCGGCGTCGAAATGGTCGAAGCACTGACCATCGTCCTCGCCACCGGTATCACACGTGGTTGGCGCTCAGCCCTCCTGGGCGTCGCCACCGCATTCGCTGCATTAACCGTCATCGTCGCCATCCTCGGACCTGCTATGGCTCGTGTGCCCATCGGTACCATGCAAGTCGTGGTCGGTTCGTTGATGCTGGTCTTTGGGTTACAGTGGCTCCGCAAAGCAATCTTGCGGTCTGCAGGCCGCAAAGCCATCCACGACGAAGACAAAATCTTCCTCGCCGAACAGAACATCGCCAGCCAGCATATGGCCGAGACTAAGCAGCCAATGGACTGGTACGCGTTCACCCTGTCATTCAAAGGGGTCTTCCTCGAAGGGCTCGAAGTGGCGTTTATCGTGATTACATTTGGCGCCGCCCAACAGCGCATCGATTTGGCTGCCTATGGTGCGCTGACCGCATTGGCGCTGGTGCTCGGGGCGGGTGTGATCCTCCACAAACCGCTCAGTCGCGTCCCCGAGAATTCGCTCAAATATGTGGTTGGCTTGCTACTGACGAGTTTCGGCAGCTTCTGGACGGCCGAAGGACTGGGGGTCGAGTGGCCTGGCACGGATCTCGCGCTGCTCGTGCTGTTGGTGTTCTATAGTGTTTTGGCCGCGCTCATCGTGCGCCAGCTGCGCGCCGCTGCTCCAGGAGTGGCTGTATGAAGTACTTCACCGCGTTCCTCCTCTTTTGGTACGACTTCATCATCGGCGACGACTGGCGCAATGCTGCAGCGACACTGATCGCGATTGCGCTTACCCTCGGCGTGTTGGCCCTTGGTTTGCCAGCATACTGGGTCTTTCCCGTCGTCATCGGCGTGTACCTTTTCTCTCTCCTCAAGACGACATAACGATTTGCAGTGGTTCTCAATCCATGGATGACATCATGTTCGCCGGTTGCGTTGCTGCAATCGGCGTTTCCATGTGCGACGTGTGCTTGCACCAGTGTCGGAGGACTAGTTTTATTCGTTTCTATATGGTGAAAACCGCAGTGGCGCCGTTGTGCATGACAGAGCGATGTACCACGGTACGATTGTCATATCTATGACGAAAAACCGCAGTCGCCACTGCGGCTCCGAGCCGGGTGCGTCGCACCCGGTTTTCGTCGTATGCTCGGTGATATGTGCCCCATCGGCACCCAGCTGTATCGTGGCTAGCGGAGCACCGCACGCAGTGCAGGTAGTCCTGCTTGTATCGAATGAATGGTGTGTTTATGAAAAGAGTTTCTGCCCTGCAAAGAGCGTCTCGGTGTCGTGACGCTCGGCGTCCGTTGGGCCTCGGCCATCACAAAAGGCGATGTTTGCTCGGATAACATCCGGATCTGCGGCACCGGTCAGGGTCACAGCGATGTCTGGGTGGGTCAGGCTGTAGCGCATCGCCGGTTCGACAAATGCATTGGCTCCCGCTGTAGCCAGATGGCGGATGCGTTCTTTACGGCGCGCAACCTCACGGAGCAGGGCATCATCATCGCGTAAAAACGGCGCTGGAGTATCGGTCAGAACGCCCATACCCAGCGGACTCCCGTTGATGATAGCGACGTCATGCCGGCGGGCGGCCGGGATGAGTGCGTCGACGAGTGTCGTATCAATGAGCATGTAGCGGCAGTACACCAACGTTGTATCGATCATCCCACTCTCGATGTAGGGGAGGAGCGTCGCGATATCACGTCCGTTGACCCCAATGGCACGTACGAGTCCTGCCTTTTTGAGGTCTGTAAATGCGCGCAGACAGCCTTCCATGGCGACGTCGTAGGTGGTTGCTTCGGCTTCGTGGAGCTGAATGAGGTCAATGTAATCTGTCTGGAGGCGTTCCAAACTGGCGTGTACTGATGCAATGGTCGTGGGGTAGTCGTAGGGTGTGCCACGCATGACGGCCTTGGTAGCCAGGATGATGGTGTGACGATGTGGTTTGAGGGCCAGTCCCATGCGCCGCTCGCTTTCGCCACGACCATATTGTGCGGCGGTATCAAAAAACGTCACGCCGGCTGCAATGGCTGTATTGATGGTCGCTGTCACTTGGCTTGGTGGAATCGCGCCGAACTCGTCTCCGAGGGCTGCGCCGCCCAAACCCAGAGTCGACACCTGCCAGCCGGTCCGTCCGAGGCGTGTGTACTGCATCAGCGTGATTCCTCGGGCTGCCGCGCCTGGATGTGCAGATGGTCCGATGCCGCGTCTTGCCATGGTGTTGCGTAGCTTGGTGCGCTATGGTACCGGGCAACGCGGAAGGTGCACACTGCGCCGCAGAGCGGTGCGATGACCAACCCGTACCAACGCGATTGGAGCGATTCGGTACGGATTGTGTGCCCCTGGCTATCGGTGATTTCGACACCGACAAATTGATGTTCGCCGTACATCCCGGCTTGGACGACCACCTCTCGGAGTTCGGTCGGATGGGTGTTGACCACGGTGACCGTGACGTGCGTCACACCGATGTCGCTAACGAGGGCGGCCACCTGCGGCGGCAATCCTGGGCGACGCCGTGCGCCATCGTAGTAGCGTACTTGCCCGAATTGGAGTCCCCCGTGCGAGATGTGCATGGGCGCGCCGAGTGTCGTCTGGACCAATCCCTCGACGAGCACTGGAGTTAATTCTTGCCAGGCATGTATGGGGTCGACGTCCATATTGATATTGAGTCCGGATTGATCGAGTCCGCTGATATTGTGCCAACGGGCTGGGTCGGCGATGGGCAATTGCATCTTGGTGAGTTGATGAGCAACAAGATCGAGGTTTGCCTGCAAGATACGCGTCGGGTAGTCTGGGTTGCGGCCCTGGATATATTCGAACCAGGGTAGGGTGTTGCTGATGTAGTGTTTCCCCTTGCCGATGTGAATGGCATTCCAATCCTCTGTGCGCGGGATGCGTTCGATCCGTGCGAGGTCTTCTTGGGCGAGTGACGCAAGCCAGAGGTAGATGGGATACTTTTGCATGGCTGGTCGGTAGTCGTCCCACCCGCTGTCGAAGTGGCGATTGGGCACATGCCACATCCCATCGACGTCTTTGCCCAATGCCCAATTCGCATCGAGTTGTTGGCGCGCCAAGGTTAACCAGCGTTCGTCGCCGGTCAGCAGTAATGCATTCATGCATGCGTTGGTGATGGGCTCGATAATCGTCAGAAAACCATGCGGCCAGCGCCAGCCGTAGTAGCCACCCCACCACTTGCCATCCATGTATTGGCCGATCTGGCCGTCGAGTCCAACGTTGTCGGGGATGATGCCGCCATTGCGCGTTGTGCGTTCTTCCCATGCTGCCAAATACTCGAGCACCCACTGCTTGTGGGCTTTGTCATTGCTGTACAGGAATGCGTGCGTCACCAGCCCGGTCGCATTGAGGTTGAGTGGAACATCGCCGCGATTCATGCGTGCATTCATTTTGGTAATGACATCTGCATAGACGACATCGTCGGTCCATTGGCAGCGCCGAGATGCAAAATCGGTGTTGACGATGTCTTCGAACGGCGCCAAGTAGTGGTCGAGGACGACACGGTGTGTCACCCAATCTTCGGCGGTGGCAACAAACCGTGGTCCATGGCTACCGGTGAGCGGTGAGCGGATGAGGTGTTTATCACGGTCATAGTTGGGGGCGAGTGGGTCATCTCCGGTATACATGGCCGCAAAACGCTTGGCCCGCATTTGATCTTTGCGCTGATTAGGATGCGCCAAGCCGAGAAAGTAGAGGTACAAATACCCTTCCCCGTGATGCATCCAATCGTAGTACTTGGTGAATTCACGATCGATCTGGCCGTATTCGGTCCACTGCCACGTAATCCCATCCCAGATTCGGCGCGCTTCGTCGTAGAGATGATCCGAACCGCCCAACACATAGAGCAACGCCAGTTGCATGAATCCTTCGTAGGGGTCGTCTGCGCCGTCCATCCCGGGCCATTGGGTGCGCCAGCGGAGCGTACCGTCCGCAAGCACATAGCGGGCAATGTAGACGTCAGCAGCCTGCTCGAGTGTGGCAACGAGATGGCGTTGCTGGATTGCCCACATGGGGATCGCCATCCGGGTCGAAATGTTGGCGGTAGGGTATCGCATGTGTCACTCCATCGTGATATGCACGGCCTTAGGATGCACTATAGCTCCATACACAAGGCAGTACGCGCCAGAGTCGTTGGGCGTCTGACGTGTCACTCCATGGCTCAAAGTGGGGTTCCATCACCGATTGCCAATCGACAGGAGTATGCTGTGTGCTCAGTGTCGCTGACGGCGGTGGCGTTTCGATGCGTGCAGGGAGCTCTTGGTACGAGAAGATCGTCCGATCATGGGCACCAATGATGTAGGTCTGGTTGAATCCATGTGGTAATTCGGCTTGGCGTTGGTAGTGATAAAACACGTAGCGACTATAGGTATCGGGCAACAGTCGTGCTAATGAACCAACCCGGTGCGTCACGGTCTGGCCCGGTATGCGCCATTGATCGCTGTCGGAGGGACTTCCATCGTGATAGACATCGAGTAACCGCTGTACCAAGCACGGCCCCGTCGATGTCAGCAATGGGGTACACCATGGCGCGAAAAACGCAGTCGCAAACAGTTCTGCGGCATCAGAGAGGGGTGATTCGAGGTATCCGTATAACCAGTCCTGGAACCGATAGACACTGACCGTATTGATGTTCAGTGCAAGGGAATGGGTCGGGAATTGCGCGAGTGACGCAATCCCCGCTGATTCGTACGATGTCCGCCCGTGTTCGTTCAAGAGGCTACACCAGAGCTGTCGCTGCATCATTGCTTATGCCTGGTAGCTGATGTGTCCGCGATACAGGGTAGCAACAGCTTTCCCTTTGAGTTTGTTGCCCAACAACGGCGTGTTGTGGTTTTTGGACAAAATAGTCGTTGCATCGACGGTCCAGACCAACTCGGGATCAATGATGGTGACGTCTGCGCGGGCACCGACGCGCAAGGCCGTGGTTCCGCGACCAATCATGGCAGCTGGAATGTCGGTCATGCGCACCAGGACGTCTTCGAGGGTCATGCGACCGCGATTGACCAGCATGAGCATCAGCGACAGCGCGGTTTCGCTCCCGATCAGGCCAGCCATGGCGGTGCGGTATTCGACTTCTTTGTCGACCTTGCTGTGTGGCGCATGATCCGTTGCAACGAAGTCCAACGTCCCGTCGATGAGGCCCATGAGGACCGCTTCGGCATCGGCTTCGCTCCGGAGCGGCGGACTGACGCGTGTCGCCGTATCGTAGGGAGCACGCAGGGTCGGATTGAGCGAGTAGCCCGGGATGTTTTCGGCGACGGCTGCTTCATCCAGCCACCCGAGCACCCAGCGGTCGCTGAGGAGCAAGTGATGCGGGGCTGCTTCTGCGGTCACCTTGACGCCGCGTGCTTTGGCAGCGCGGATGAGTGCGACACCGCCGGCGCTCGAGACATGACAGACATGCAGTCGGCTACCGGTCAATTCACACAACGCAATATCGCGCGCAATGCCGACTTCTTCGGCTGCAGAAGGATACCCCGGCAAACCGAGGCGGTTGCTGACAGCTCCTTCGTGCATGCCCCAGCCTTTGCTGAGGGTCATATCTTCACAGTGACCGAAGTAGGGCACGCCGAGCATCTTGACGTACTCGAAGACATTGCGCATCACGGTGGGGTCGCTCACGGGGACACCGTCGTCCGAAAAGCCGATTGCTCCTGCTGCGACCAACTCGCGCATCGGACTGAGTTCCTTGCCAGCGCGGCCAATAGTTGCTGCAGCGATGGGCAGGACTTCGGCATAATTCGCTTTGTCGGCGGCTCGCTTGATGTGTTCGATGACGGCGACGCTATCTGCTGCAGGGCGGGTATTGGGCATGCAGGCTACCACGGTAAATCCACCGGCGGCCGCTGCCCGGGTGCCAGTTGCGATGGTCTCTTTGTGTTCTTCGCCGGGTTCACGCAAGTGCACGTGGAGGTCAATGAGTCCGGGGCTGATGATTTTGTCTGTGGCATCGATGACGGTCGTGCCCGCAGCGGTCCGCACGCCTGCATCTGCAGGGAGCAGACCCTGGTAGCGAGCAACAACCACACCGTTGTCGATGAGCAAGCTCCCGAGTTCACTTTGGCGTGTATCGGGGTCGAAGATGCGACCGTTGGTGATTAAAATAGGCATGAAAGAATCCTCTCTGTAGTATGCTTTAGGTCGTTGCCGTCGGTTCACCGGACAGTCGATAGAGGAGCGCCATACGTACGGCCACGCCGTTGGTGACCTGTGCTTCGATGACCGAACGGGGTGACGTCGCTGCCTCGGGCATGATTTCGACTCCCTCGTTCATCGGGCCTGGGTGCATCACAATCGCGTGTGCAGGCAGACGGTCGAGGCGCTCTTGGGTCAGCCCATAATCGTTGCTGTATTCGCGCAGTGACGGCAGTAAGCCTGCTTGCTGGCGCTCTTTTTGGATGCGCAACGCCATCAGGACATCGGTATCGGGGAGGAGGTCGTCGAGGGTATAGCTGATGCGGAGATTGGGGAAGGTCGTCTGCCACATCGCCGTATCACCGATGAGTGTGCTCGGCCCACAGAGGGTGACATTGGCCCCGCAGCGCAGCATACCCCAGATATCAGAGCGGGCCACTCGGCTGTGAATGATATCGCCCACAATGACAATATTGAGGCCTGCCAAGCGTCCGAGGCGTTCACGGATTGTGTAGAGGTCGAGGAGTGCTTGTGATGGATGCGCATGACGCCCGTCACCAGCATTGATAATCGATCCTTTGAAGTGTTGGGCCGCCAAGTAGGGTGCGCCGGATTCGTGGTGACGCATCACGATGATGTCAGCGCCGAGTGCCTGGATGGTACGTATCGTGTCGATCAACGATTCGCCCTTTTCGATGCTCGATCCTTTGGCAGTCATGCTACTCACGGATGCAGATAACGTGCGTGCAGCCAATTCAAACGACATCCGGGTGCGGGTACTCTCTTCATAAAAGATATTTACGACGGTTTTGCCACGCAAAATGGGGACCTGGGGCACACTCCTGCCGAGGATTTCTTTCATGCTGACGGCGTTATCGAGCACCGCCAGAATTTCGTCTGTGGTGAAGTCGTCCAAATCGAGTACATGGCGACGATGTCGTTGGCTATTCGGCCCCCAAGGGGCAAAGCGCGAGACAACAGGAATGGTCATACTTCACCTCGCATAATCACGACACTGTCGTCGCCGCCATCTACCTCGCTAAGGCGGACGGCTACGTCTTCGCTCGTCGCAGTCGGCACATTTTTGCCGACAAAATCGGCACGTATCGGTAACTCACGATGACCACGATCGACGAGCACCGCAAGCTGGATGCGTGCAGGTCTACCCAGGTCCGTCAATGCATCGAGGGCAGCGCGTATAGTGCGCCCCGTGTACAGCACATCATCAACGAGGACGACGATGCGACCGGTGATGTCGACGGGAATGTTCGTATGTTGAATGGTGTTTGACGGGCCGCGTAGCTCGAGATCGTCGCGGTAGAGGGTGATATCGAGTGCCCCTATGGGGACGGATTTGCCCTCTATGGTCCGGACGGCACTCGCGATGCGTGTGGCAAGTGGGATGCCGCGTCGAAAAATGCCCACGAGCACGACATCATCGACACCATTGTTGCGTTCGCCGATTTCGTGGGCGATGCGTGCAATTGCGCGGCGTACCTCGTCTGCAACCATGATTTGTCGTTCGTTCATCGGTTCCTCGCCGTCAAAAAAAGCGCCTCCACCGGTGTCGGTGTGCGCTGTCGTCGGATGCTGCCATGCGGCAGTCGATGTGTGTGATGGTGCATCATGTGTCCCTTTGCGACCTCACGGGATCGCCTTAAAGGCTTATTCAATACTACCCGGTTGCACACCAAAAGTCAATGCACATTGGCCGCTCCGCGACGGGAACGGCCAACACATCATAAAGCAGGACGAGTTATTTGCCGTTGATACGCAGAATCTCTGCGTCGATGTCGGCGTCTGTGATTTCTTTAGGGGGCGCTCCATATGCTGCACGCCACATGAAGAACGCTGCAATCCCCATACCAAACATCGGCCAGACCGGCCAAAAGTACTTACCGGGTGTGCTGAGGAAGTAAATGATGGTCAACATCAGAGATACCCCAAACCAGACTGTCAGGAACTTGTGGAAGGCCTGTTGTCGCTTGAGCCGCTTGCGTATGGAGTCCCGGTATGTCTGTGAATGTTCCTGGGTCGATTCGTCGCTCATGGTCTACTCCGTTCTGTGAAAACACTGATGAAACAATCATACTCCCACGGCGCACCGCGGGAGTATGAAGCATGAACGGTGGACGCACCCTTATGGTGTGGGCGTTGCTGTCTTGGTCGGGGTGCGTGAGACATCAACGCCGTCGGTCTGCGATCCGAGCACGACGATACGCCCGCTCCGCAAGCCGAGGATCGTATTCGAGTACCCTGCAAATGCACTATAGATGTCTTTGTATTCGGTTGGAATAATGATTTGCTGATAGTCGTTGCGCCCCCACGCAAGCACGGTCCCGTCGTTTTTTACCGCCATCGAGAATTGCGTTCCGGCGCTGACCTGCTTGATATCGATGGCATTCGAAGGAATAGCAGCCTGACCGAACGAATTGTTACCCCAGGCAATGACGGTACCGTCTGTTTTGAGTGCCAACGTGTGATCCAGACCCGCAGCCACCTGACGAATCCCTTTGAGGCCCAGCGGTGGTTTTGCTTGATTGCTGGAGTTCGAACCCCAGGCGACGACTGAACCGTCCTTCAACAACACCACCGAGTGATTTGCACCACCTGCAATGGTGCTGACAGACTTCAGCCCCTTCGGCACGGCAGCTTGCTTGAAGCCGTTGTCACCCCAGGCGATAACGGTGCTTCCTTTGGTGAGTGCCAATCCGTGGGCACCACCAGCTGCAATTGCGGTGATGTCTTTGTTTGTGGATGCAGGGAACTTCAGCTGGCCTTTCGTATTGGCGCCCCAGCCAAATACCTTGCCGCCTTTGAGGGCGAGTGCAAAGTTTGTCCCTACCGCAATGTCTTGGATTCCCGAGCCACAACAGGGTGGGATGTTCGCCTGGTATTCACGATTCATGCCCCACGTTACCAACGTGTCATTCTGCAAAAGACCGAGCACAAACGACGCACCGACAGCACCTTTTTTCAACAAGAAGGGAATCGGGGTCGGGGTCAACGTCGGGGTGAAGGTACGGGTATTGGTAGGTGTCACCGTGGCAGTCGCCGTGTAATTGGTCACAAAGAATTCACGAATCACATCCGGGCTTGGACCATAGATGACGCCACTCTTGGTACCGCCTGCTTGTGAAGCCTTAATCGAACACTTCCCAATCCCCAAGAACGTGACTTTTTTGCCAATGACAGTACACACGGTGGGAGTCAAGCTCGTGTACGTAATCTCGAGCCCGGATGATGTCGAGCCTGCGAGATCGACGCCACCCTGATACTCATGGCTTTCGGGAATCGCCGCAACCGAAGCGGTTTGCGGTACCGGATTGACCGTGAACGTTTTGGTTACCACGGGCGCCACGCCATACGCGATGCCGCCGGCTGTCCCACCCTCTTGGGTCGCATTGATACTGCAGGTCCCTGGGCTGACCAAGTTGATCGTACCCGTCGGGGAAATGGTACATACCGCAGGAGTCCCGGATGTGTAACTGACGGGCAACGTCGAAGTCGAGCTGCCGATTACCGTAAAGTCGGCTGCGGTGTATATCTTGTCGGTCGGCAGGCTAAAGCTCACCGTCTGCGCACGGAGCGAGTTAAATGTCCGTGAGACATCGAATGCCGCAGCAAATGTAGTGCCGTCCTTGATGCCACCGATTTGGCTCGCGACAATCGTACAAGCACCATAGGTTACCAAGGTGACAGTGCCCGTTGTGGTCACCGTACAGACGGACGGAGTACTCGATACATAGGTCACCGGCAATCCCGACGAGGCGGTCGCGCCGATGCTGAATGCGGCTGCACTGCTCAATCGATCGGCCGGTTGCGCGAAGGTAATGGTTTGAATGGTCCGGATCATGAATGACTGCGTCACTGCCGGAGCGACCGCGTAGGTAATTGCACCAGACAAACCACCCGTCTGCGCCGCTTCGATGGTGCACATACCTGTTGTTACCAGGGTGACCGTGCCAACTGCGGTGACGGTACAGACGCTCGATGTCGTCGTACTAAATGTCACGGGCAAGCCCGACGAGGCAGTAGCTGATACCGAGAAGGCAGGCTCAAAAATGCTCTTGTCACTCAATACCGTAAAGGTAAT
>JBJONV010000194.1:0-16943 GCA_046051665.1 Chloroflexota bacterium | reverse complement strand
AGCCTCAAGGACGTGTTGTGCCATTAGCGCTACCTCGGGTGAACACAGCGGCATCAACGGAACCTCCCCACGTATCACTCCCACATAATGATCGAGCGCATTTGCATAGCCTTCGGCTATTTTCGGGACACGCAGAACGGTGCCTTCGTCATGCGCTGCATCTGACAAGATAAGTTTGCCGTTGCGAGCCACTAACGTGCCTTTGTCGCCGTAGAACATGGGTTCATAGCTCGTCAAATGACCTTGCTGCGTCCACGATGCCGTCGCCGTCGATATCGCATTCGCGTGTTGCATGACCATCACCGCATTGTCTTCGGCGGGCAAATCTGCTTTGCGCAGCCGGCCAGCGACGGTGCTGACTCGTGAGGGGAGCCCCAGACACAAACAGGTCAGCGCCGCACCATAGCAACAATAGTCCATGATGACCCCCGCGCCGTTTCGATATGGGTCGTACAGCCAGTCGACGAATTGTGGAGAACATCCTAATTCTCGCGGACCGCAATGTGCTGCACGATATTGCACCTGAAACAACGATCCAATGCGGCCGCGTTCTATGAGCAGCAGTGCGTACTGTATGTTTGCCCACCAAGCAATCGGCCAATTCACCATGAGCGTCACCCCGGCCCTTGACGTTGCCTGCGTGAGGGCTACTGCCCCGGCATAGTCTGCCGCCAAGGGCTTTTCGACAAATACATGGAGCCCACGGGCAGCGGCTGCAATCCCCAGGTCAACACTTTGGCGGTTGTCTGCAAAAATCGATACTGCGTCGAGGTCATTGCGAGCAAGGAGCTCTTCGGCACTTGTGTACGTCGTTGCAATCCCTGCTGCAACGGCTTTTGCACGGAGAATCGGATCAGGATCAGCAGCAGCGATACACGCAACCTGATGGGCGTCGGCGGCATGCTTGAGAAAATCCCACACGTGGTCGTGACTCATCCCCAAAATGCCGATGCGAATCTGACGTGTCATGGTAGCCTCCTTGTGTGTACCTGAACAAGCTCCTCAAGAAACGGATTGACGCGACCCCACTGGGAGTTTCCGGGCGATTCCGAGCGATACCAACACCATCAGCAAGCCAGCAATACTGAATGATGTCGCATAGTCCCATGCGCCGACGATTTGACCGCCGACACTTGCCCCGACCACTCCTCCCAGGGCTGCGAACGTATGATACAAACCTGCATATCTGCCGCGCCGTTGGCGTAAACCGAGCTCGGTCGCTACCAGGAGCGCAGGTGTTTCGTAACTCGAAAAACTCAATGAACGAAACATCTGCAGGGGAACAATCCCCCACGTCGGGGCAACAAATCGGTAGAGCGTATAGACCACCCCTTGACCAATCAGTCCAGTCATCAACAAAGGTCGGCGACCCCAGCGATCGGCCAAAATCCCTGCAATTGCCAAACCAGGTACTTCACCCAGGGCTGCCAGCGCCCACAGGGCGCTAATACTACTTTGTGTATACCCTAACGAATGCATCATTCCCGGCCATTGCCAAGCTACTGCACCCATTCCATAAAACCAGGTAAACACAACACAAAAAAACATCACGGCATGGCGCGTGTCTGTACTCGGCGGTGCGACCGCTCCAGAATCCGTAGTATCGGCACGAGCGGTGGCTTCACGGATGCCAAGCGTGGCAAAACATCCCAATCCCTGGAGGGAGGCTGCGACGGCAATCGGCACCCATAGTCCAAATGCATCTCCCATGAATCCACCCGTTACCGCCGTCACCGCAAACGCCAAGGACCCTGTCATGCGGAACACCCCCAAGATTTTGCCACGTGACCCATCGTCTTCGATGAGGTCACCGACCAACGCGAGGTTGCCTGCACTAAACCCTGCACTTGCAACCCCGATGCAGAACTGTGCCATCAACAAAACGGCATATTGTTGGATGTATGCCACGGTGCAGAGACTCAGCGCAGAAAGTGCCAGCGAAATAAAAATAATGGGGCGGCGTTTGCCCAACCGATCGGACCCCGCGCCCCAAATGTATGGTGCGACCAATGATCCAACTTGCTGCGCAGCAAAAAGAAAACCCACTGCACCGGGATTTGCTCCTAATGCGCCAAAGTGGTTGGCCATTAAGGGTATTGTTAATCCATTGGACGCAAACAAACTGGCTTGGCTCAATGCCAAAAATCGCAACGAACGAGCATTGGGCGTACGCGCAGTAAACATGATGATATCCATAGGGTGAATGTGCCTATAGTATCACGAAACTCAGATTATCCGAGGTCGTGGTGCCAACCTGCGCGGTGCAAATCAACAATCCCAGGGGCGCGGAACAAAACCCCCTCTGCAACGAGCAATGCTTCTTGGAGTTGGGCATCTGGGGCGGTGATTTTGCCACTTGCCGACACAACCCGCCACCACGGGATGTCAGCAGGACAACGTGCCATCGCCCAACCCACGCCACGTGCACCGCGTGGCACGGGAACAATCCGTGCGAGGGCACCGTACGTACTCACCTTCCCCTGAGGAATACGCGCTACGATGGCGTAGATTGCCGTATATCGTGCATCCATACGAAACCTTGCATGGTACAATCCGAACAGAATACTACCCGGAGTATGACTCACAATGCCTGAAAATCCAAATCGATTACCGCGCCGCCGCTCAGGTCGTGCAGCGCATCATTCACTCCCATTGGCCCTCATTCGCCGTAAAACCGCTCTCGCAGCGGGCGGCGGTTCGTTTTTTTCGCGTCTGTTTATCGGCTGTTTTTCTGCAGTCACCGTCATCATGGTCGTTGCAGGCATCGCGGGTTTCGCGGCATATTCATCGTTGACATCAGAGCTATTACCACGACTCGAAACCATTCGGGGCCGAACAACCTTCGAAACAAGCCGTCTGCTCGATCGCAATGGTGCAGTGCTGTATGAGTTTTTTGGGACTGGCCGACGTACGAAGGTCGGCCTCGCGAGTGTTTCGAAGGACCTGCTCAACGGTACGATTTCGATCGAAGACAAAACCTTTTATTCCAATCCTGGCGTCGACTACATCGGTATCGCCCGCGCGGCATACTATAGCCTCACCGCGGGAGAAGTGGTCGGTGGCGGATCGACAATCTCACAACAAGTCATCAAGCAGGTCGTTTTGACCGAACAAGAACGGTCAAATGATATCGAAAGCCGACTGCGCCGCAAAGTCGTTGAAGTCGTGCTCGCCCAAGAAATATCTCGCCAATACAGCAAAGACGAGATTTTGGAGTTGTATGTCAACGAAATCTACTACGGCAACCTCGCGTATGGCATCGAGGCAGCTGCCAATACCTACTTCAAAACAAGTGCCGCAAAATTAACGCTGCCACAAGCAGCATTATTGGCAGGCATGCCCCAGTTACCCACTGCATACGACCCCTATTTGTATGCAGTCGATAATGTCATACCGGGCATCCGTTTGGCTGACGGATGGCGGAGTGCTGCGTATGACCTCGGCGAAGACACGAGTCCCACCAAATGGCGTCAAATCGCTGTGCTCCGACAGATGGTCGATAACGGCTATATCACCAATGAACAAGCGGTACAGGCAGCAGCAGAAGACCTTCGTTTTGCCGGTGTAGAAGTCCCGATCAATGCACCGCACTTCGTCTTTTATGTGCGCCGCTTGCTCGAAGAGCAATACGGACCGCAATTTGCGACCCTTGGATATTCCATATACACCACCATCGATTTGCAGCTCCAACAAACCGCGCAAAAGATGGCTACCGAACGTATTGCAGAATTGGTAGAACGCAACATCCACAATGCATCAGTGGTCGTCATGCAACCCAATACAGGCCAGATTTTGGCGATGGTCGGCAGTGTTGATTACAACCGTACCGAAAAAACGACCACCGAAGGATTTGATGGCAATGTCCTCGACGGCCAAGTCAACGTCGCGACGAATTTGCGCCAGCCAGGGTCAGCGCTCAAACCATTCAATTACATGGCAGCAATGGAACGCGGTATGACGCCTGCAACGATTTTGTGGGACGTCGAAAAAACGTTCCCCTCGATTGGTACCGAACGCTATACCCCGAAAAACTACAACGGGAAGTGGAATGGTCCGTTGCGCATGCGCCAAGCACTCGCAAATTCACTCAACATGCCTGCCATCGAAGCACTCCGCTACGGTGGCATCAGTCACATGCTTGATTTGCTCGATCGCGTTGGCATCAAGTCGCTCAAGCGTGGTGAGGGCTTTTATGGCCTCGCATTGACCCTTGGTGCGGGTGAAGTCACACCGCTCGAATTGACGGCCGCATACAACACCATTGCCAGTAATGGGGTCTACTACGAACCCAAATCGATCCTCAAAGTCGTCGACCCGAACGGCGTTATCATCGACCAACTCGCTGCACCTGTCGGTATCCCTGCGGTACGACCAGATATCGTCGGAATTATTGCTGACATGATGAGTGACGATAATGCTCGTGCGGCAATCTGGGGGACCAACAGCAAACTCAAACTATCTCGCCCTGCCGGTGTCAAAACGGGGACATCGAACGACTGGCGTGACGCCTGGGCGCTCGGCTATACCCCATATGTCACGGTAGGCGTATGGACCGGTAACAATAACAACGAACCAACCGGTAAGGTCGAAAGCCTGACCGGTGGCGGGATCATCTGGCGAAACATCATGGAATACATTTTTGCAAGCGAGCGCCTCAATGCATTACTCGCGGAACCATTCAACGGAGAACTCCCGATAGCATTTGTGCGCCCCAAAGGAATTAGTGAGCAACCCGTCTGCCCCCTCCCAGGGCCATTCAATAACCGTTCCACCGAGCTTTTCACACGGAACATGGTACCTGGACCAATCCCACCGCTCCCGAGCGACGATCCCACCGCTCCCGACCCGACGGGGCTTCCTGCGCAGGAGGGTCTCGACCCCTGTGCAGGCCTGCTTCAGCCAGTAAATGTGGTCAAAATCAACCTTGAACTTCCGCTCTCGGGAGTAATTACCGATACCGCTGTGATTTCGACGAGTGTCTGCACCCCTGCAGAAGGGCAATCGGTTCCGCTTGACCGTGTGGTAAGCGCTGTCGCCTGGATTGTGCCCCCGACCGAACCCGATATCAATGTCAAATTGAACTGGGAACTTGCAGAAAACGCCGTCGAACGTACGCCGCAAATTTTGCCGTTTGATGCTGCGATGATACCGGTATGTACCACCGAAATGCTGAGTCAATTCGGTCCGCCGGTCGAAGGTGCGGTGCGTATGCCGGAGCTCCGCAAAATGGATGCCCAAACTGCGTTGAGCACCCTCAATCAACTCGGCATCACAAATGTATTTGTCGACGAGCAATCACGTGATCGCATCCCCGATGTATTCGACCTCTACGCCCCGTACGAAGTCATCGGCACCATCCCTTCGGTAGGTGAGTGGATACTTCCTGGCGCTTCGGTCGTCATCGGCGCACGTGGCCCATAGCCCTAGAGCCCTTCGCGTAACGCCTGCATCAGCCGCGAGAGTTCGTCCGGCCCATGCCCTGATTCACTCAGGGCGTGGGCAATCGTTTGCCACCATGGCGTATGGTCATCGCAATGAATACCCCATTGCGCGAGGATGGGTAGGCGATCCGGCCAGCGCTCTGCGACTACTACCAGAGGTGTTTTTGCAGTGAGCATCGGCGCCACGTCCCCTTCGAGACGGGGGTGAGGCGACGGTCGCTGTTGAGCCACTAGGTGCGCGGCGTTCAATCCCATCCACGCAGACCGGTACGCTTCTGGGCATGCTTGGTCCATGATCGTGGTCCATTGGCGTAACCAACCGTGTGGCACGGACGGCGGGCGAAGTGGATAGTCAGAACCAAAGAGGATTTTGTGGGGGACGACGAGTGCGGCCATTTGCGCCATGAGCGCGGTATTCGGATAGGTAAAAAAAGAAGCTGCAGTGTCGTACCACACATTCCTCAGGATCTGTTGTACCTCCGGAATCTGCTCATACCACCACAATCCCCCTCCCCAATGCGCCATGATGAGTCTAAGCTCAGGGAATCTGGCTGCGAGTTCGTACGCACTGAGCAAAGCGTTATTCACTTTCCCCATATACGCCGGACCAACGGGTTCGTTCACATGGAGCAGTACCGGCAGAGCCCACCGTTCGCACTGAGCAAACACACGCTGTACCGCTTTGTCACGAAGCGAAAAACCTTGGGCGTTGACATTGAGTTCACCCACCCCCATGAATCCGTTTTCCCGGGCGCGGGCGATTTCGTCGATGGCGTCGGCACTCATCGGTTGAATGCTCGCAAAAGCGCCAAGCCGATGCGGTGCAATAGAACGCGCGGCTTCGACCCGTCGATTACGCTCCCGACAGTGATCGCCTGACCGGAAGTATTCCCCCTGCCAGACCACCTGGTCGATTCCTGCGTCGTCCATATCTGTGAGCAACGCACCAACATCGCGGTAGCCCTGCACCCGCGAATCGGCATACAGCCAATCCTGTCTCGGTTCGTTGGGTATGTTCGGTCGTTCGGGCAGGTAGTGTTGGTGTATGTCAATAATCATGACGTGGTTTGTGCTGCTTCAACACACAATGGGACAATCTGGGCTCCGATTGCATCCCACGTATACTGCGCGTGCACTTTGGCGTAGCCTGCTTCGGCATAGCGATGTGCACGCTCTGGCTCATCAAGCAACGCGCCAATTGCATCTGCAAGTGCATCTGGAGCGTCAAAAGGCACCAAGATACCATCCACGCCGTCACTAATCACATCGGGGATGCCCCCTGCATCCGCCCCAACGACAGGGATGTGATTACACCATGCTTCGAGGAAGACAATTCCGAACGAATCAGTGCGCGAAGGGAGCACCAACACGTCTGCCGCTGCGAGGGCATCTTGTTTTTGTTGGTCTGATGCGTGTGCCAACAACACGATGTGTGCACGAAGCGATGCCGGCAAAGCTTCGTAGGCGACAACAAAATGCTCCAAAGGTGCGCCAACAAGCACCAACGTCACATCTCTTCCCTGTGCAATGACGTTTTCGAGCGCATGTATGGTCGTCAGCGTCCCTTTGTCACGGGCCATTGCCCCAATTTGGATCACCAGGTGACCAGTAATGCGATGTGCCGCTCGAAATGCGACGCCATCACCGCCTGTTACCTCGCTCGGGGTGACCCCTGCACCAACGACGTGCACCTTTTCTGAGGGTATCCCATGGTGCACAATAAAGCGTCGTTCTCGCTCTGTCATGGCGAACACTGCCCGACTTCTGCGCAAGATATCCATTTGTTGTGGCATCTGGTAATACCGCACCAGAGATGTATCTGTTGCCTCGCCGAGATGGATGAAGGGTGTCGACACCACAGGAATCCCCACACGCTCGGCACAATCAAGCACTGGTTGAATCAGCCCATCCAACGTCACATTCGTGACGTGGAGGACGTCAATGTCTGCCGCGTGGGTTGCAATCCAATCCGTTAGGAGCGGTGCCTGGGGAGTGAAGGCAGACAGCGCGCGGAGCAGGCGGAGGGGAGCGTGGAGACGCCCCAACTCGACTAACAAGCGCCGAATCACCGGGTACACCAACGGATGTGGTGCAAATCGGTGGATGGGGAAGCGATGTATCGTCGTGCCGGCGTATTCCTGCACACCAGCGGGGAATTCTTTTTTGTTGGGGAGCCAAAATGCCTCGAGTTCACCCGCGGTCGTTGTCAAGATTGTCACTCGATGCCCGCGTTGGACGAGTTGATGTGCTACCTCTACGAAAAACTTGACCGAACCGCTCGTGACAGGGTGATACATCTGCACGACATGCACGAAATGCATTACTTCCCCCACGAAATCCCGGAATCAGCATCAAACAGTTGATCGCGGGTAATTTGCACCGGATCGCCGTCAGCGACTCCGTTTGCCAGTTTGAGCGCCCACAATTCAAAACCTGCTGCTTGTTCAGGGACTGCCAAATACACTAACCACGAACCATCAGGAGAGACAGCCGGTGCTCTGGCCGTTTTGTGGTTCGTGAGTTTGACGGGTGTCCCGCCTGCAGTGGGGATAACATACACGTCTGTCGCATCACCATCACGTTTGGCATAGTACAGCATAGTCCCGTCAGGGTTGAGTGCCGGGTCGTAGGTTTGATCTGGCATCCCGGAGGGCAACGAGAGCCCTCCACTGGCCAAATTGTAATACATGATACGCGGTGCACCATTCTGGCCGGCTGGGTTAAATGCGAAGTAGATTCCCTTGTTGTCGGCGTCAAAGACCGAGTGCCCGACATTCCCAGAACCATCTGAGTACGCAGTCACACGTTCCGCACCAGCACGAGCGTCTTGGATGTACATCACCAGACGGTATTCTGAGGCGGGCGAACCTTCTGGCGGACCAAATTGCGACGCATAGACAATCCGACTTCCGTCAGGAGAAAAATTCGGATAAAACGCCCACATAGAATCGTATATACGTTCAAAACTTTGTAGTGCGTGACGAGAACCATTGTCTGTAAGCTGAATAGCCTCACCACCCGTTGCAGCAGTGAGCATAATGTCGCTGTAGCTTTGACCCCGACGCACAAAGACGATACGCGTGCCATCGCGTGAAAAGGCCGGCTGCCAGGCATCACCACTCGACGTCAACTGTTGGAGCTGTCCATCGTGCCACATCAAGAGGTTCCCTGCTTTGACGAGGAGCAATCGACCCGGCAATCCCGGTGTGGCAATAATAGCCGGGGAATTGAGCACACCAGGTGTATCAGAAGACACCGTACTCTGTGTGCCGAATTGCGCACACCCGACTAATACCCCGACAATGGCACACCAAAAGAGGAAGCGCGTCATGATTACTCCGTTCCATAGGGGGCGAGGCGCAATGTCTGCGCTGCGGCTTGCGTCACGAGGACGTGCAACGCCGAAGGTATGATCGAAATGTGTGCAGGCGTCATTCCAACATGATCGCCATCCAATTGCATCGCCAAAGGGGTTCCACTGATAGACACATGCCGGACGCGCCGACTGATACCGTGCGGGTCCAAGAAAGGCAAGATGCGTTTGAGATACAGCGCAATAAAGCGAAACGGTCCCGAGAGCATGTCAGCCCCTACCAACATATATACATCGAGCATCCCGTCTTGCACATTGGCATCTGGGGTAAATGGAATAAAACTTGCATAACGTGCGGTGTTCCCGACGATCATCATCAAGAGTGACACATCGAGTACCTCATCGTCGAGTTGCACGCGGACTCGTTGCCCGCGGTACCCCCACATGACTGCCCAGATACGCCCAATATACGCCATCACGCCAAACCGTCGTTTATCGCGTGCATACAGATGTTGTACCACAGCAGCATCAAACCCGATGCCGGCCATCAACACAAAATGACGATTCCCACACAGCCCGACGTCGATACGACTGCGTTGCGCACTCAAAATCTGCATGGCGGCTGTCGCTACATCCATCGAAAATCCTGCTTCACGTGCCCACACATTGACCGTGCCAATCGGGAGTGGCGCCATAATCGTCGTGCTGCCGACGAGTGCATTCGCGACCTCGTTGACTGTTCCATCGCCGCCAGCGGGGATAACAAGATCGACACCCATCGCAACGGCTTCGCGGCTGTATTGTTCCGCTTCGCCGTGCCGTGTCGTCTCGCGTACGGTGACGTCCCAGCCCTGGCCACGCCACAGTGCGACAGCAGTGTTCACTGCTTCGGCACGTGCAACTGCTTGCCCAGCGAGTGCATTCGTGATGACAATAACGCGGGTCCCTGCTCCGAATGGTGTCATGGTTGATCACCCAATTCGGTGCGGAGGAGAGGATGCGCGCGACGCCATAGATCAAATGCTTCTGGTACTGTCCGTGCGACACACACCCCTGTACCACTCAGGAGTCGAATCGTTGCTTCCATCGGCAAGCCAACGACATTGGTAAAACTCCCCATAACGGATGCGACGAGGCTGCCGGCCATACCTTGAATGCCGTATGCACCTGCTTTATCCATAGGCTCGCCACTCGCTACGTACCGCTCCAGCTCTATTGCATCGAGTTCGCGCATGGTCACAGTCGACATCTGCACCCAAAAGACGGGCTCGTGCTGTGGTGCGTATCGCACCATCCCGGTGTATACCTGATGACTCCGTCCAGACAGCATCTTGAGCATACGCATCGCATCGGCACGATCAACGGGTTTGTTGAGGACGTGGCTGTCACACACTACAATCGTATCAGCAGCAAGGACGATAGCATGCGGGTGCAGCTGCGCAATATGATTCCCTTTGCGCCAGGCGCGCACGACGGGATGATCTTCATCGGAAAGTGCGAGCGGCGGGATGCGAGCCATCAGCTCCGACGGTGGGAAGTGACTGTCTTCTTCGGCATCGCTGATGGCAATGTCGAATGTGACTCCGAGAGCCTCCAATATCGCAGCACGACGGGGCGATTGTGAAGCCAAAAGAAACGTTTGTGAAGAGGTATTTTTGTCTGGCATATCGCCTATCATACCCTGATTCAGGTTCCTCATCAACAGTTCATGCAACCATGATTCCATTTGCGACGTATAGTATGTGATAATTGCCGTATCCCACTTATTGGAGAAAAGCATGCGATCGAATGTCATTAATCCCGTTGTCGTCGTCCAAAAAGCCATGCAACAGGTCTACCTGTGGATGACTGCAGGCCTGATGGTCACCGGTGCTGTTGCCACCACCCTGTACAACAGTGGGTTCGTTGCAACCCTTGGTCCGCTGATGATTGTGCTCTTGATTGCGCAAATCGGTGTCGTCTTTTATTTGAGCGCACGCATCAACCAGATGGCACCAACCACCGCAACACTGTTGTTCTTGGTTTATTCTGTGATGACCGGTATCACACTCACACCAATTTTCTATGCATACTCGCTCGGCTCAATCGGCACCACGTTCTTTGTGACCGCTGGGACATTTGCGACCATGGCGCTCTATGGCGCGACAACCAAACGCGACCTGACGGGCATGGGTTCGATGTTGATGATGGCACTGATTGGTTTGATGATTGCCACCATCGTAAACATTTTCCTCGGCAATAGTTTGATGTCACTGGTTATCAGCGCATTGGGTGTGTTGATTTTCACTGGATTGACTGCGTATGACGTCCAGGCGCTTACCCGCATGGCAAATAACGTTTCGTCTGAGGACGACACACAGCGTTTTGCCATTATCGGCGCGCTCAAACTCTACCTGGACTTCATCAACTTGTTCTTGTATATGTTGCGGTTCTTGGGTTCGGGTCGACGCGACTAATCCGAACACACAAAACCCCCGAGTAGCAGTGCTACTCGGGGGCTTTTTTCGTTACTGCCAGCGTGAAGAACGCAGGGTGTCGAGCAAGAGTTGTTGTTCGACGAGGCGAATGCGGGAATGGAGGGTGGCTTCGGTATCAGTGGGATCAACCTCCACCGATGCGCGTGCAATGACCGGACCACGATCGACATCGGGTACTACCCGATGGATGGTACAGCCCGTGACGGGCAGTCGTTGCGCGAGTGCGTCACGGACGACATGTGCCCCACGCAACGCTGGAATCACTCGGCCATCGGGCAAGACAACCTTGTCACCACCATCGTCAGGCAGCAACGCAGGGTGCTGATTGAGCATCGGTATGTGCACGCGACTGAGCGTCTCGCTACTCAAAATCCGCATGAACCCAGAGAGGAGGATGAGGTGTGGCGCAAAACAATCGACAACTGCGAGCGCTGTGTGTTCCCATGCAGAGCGTTCGGCAGGAGTTGCTCGTTTGGGGTAGGGGATTGCACAAACCGGTATGGAATGTGTAATTGCACGTTGCACCGCGCCACTCGTTGGCTGATCGCTGAGCACCAGCGCAATACGCATGGGCAACGACCCTGCAGCAATTGCGTCGATGAGGGCTTGGAGATTCGACCCACCTCCAGAAGCTGCCACTACCAGCGCGGGATATGTCATGGAAGCTCCGATTGGCCAATGTCGAGGCGGTATTGCATACCAACCATCGAGATGCAATCAACTACTGCATATGCTGTTTTGAGTGCCTCTGCGTGGCTATCACCAATCCCAATCGCACTCAACACGCGGCCGCCGTTGCTACACAATTGCCCATCGATGAGTGTGGTGCCTGCGTGCAGGATGATCCCCTCAGCAGGAAGGTTAGCTGTGTCGATGTGGATGGGATCACCGAGCCGTGGAGCATCAGGGTACCCCTGACTCGCGACAACCACACAGGCTGCAGCACGGGGAAGCCAGCCGATACTATCGGGTTCGAGCTTTCCATGAGCAGCGGCATGGAGTGCAGATAGAACATCGCCGCTACACAATGGCAGAATTACTTGCGTTTCGGGGTCGCCAAAGCGTGCGTTGTATTCGATGACCTTGGGGCCATCCTCGGTGAGCATCACCCCGGCATAGAGTGCACCAATGAAGGGCATGCCGTGGATCCGCATAAAGTCCAATATCGGTTGAATGACCAACATCCCGAGTTGCTTCGCCGTGTATTGATTCATGGCGTGGAGCGGTGCGATGGTCCCCATCCCGCCCGTATTGGGGCCAGTATCGTCGTCACCGAGGCGCTTGTGGTCCCGTGATGACGGCAAGACGACATGTGTCGTGCCGTCACATAGTGCAATCAGCGACACTTCGGGACCATATAACCGTTCTTCGAGGAGAAGTTGCTGCCCTGCAGGCATCGTACCGAGGCTTTGTATTGCAGCGATGGTCTCGTCTACGGACTCGGCGACAATGACCCCTTTGCCTGCAGCCAGCCCATCGGCTTTGACCACCCAGGCAAGTGCACTTTCGTGCACAAAGGCGATTGCATCTGTGGTATCGGTAAACGCCCGGTAACGCGCGGTCGGCACATGCACATGCTGCATCACACTTTTGGCAAATGCTTTGCTGCTCTCGAGTCGTGCTGCTTGTTGCGAAGGGCCGAATACCGCCACACCGCTCGCACGAATGGCGTCTGCCCATCCTGCAGCCAACGGCGCTTCGGGACCGATGACCACCAAATCTGTGGGATGCTGCACCAGCCAATCCAACACGTCTGTAATGGTTGGCAACGGAACGAGGAGCCCGAGCTCGCGCATTCCCGGATTCCCGGGTGAGATGGTCAATTGGTTGAGCAGGGGAGAACCGACGATTGCCCGAGCGAGGGCGTGTTCACGTGCACCACTACCCAAAAGAAGAACGCGCATGCGATGTATTCCTGTTGACACACATGTGCGCATTATACACCGCAGAACTGGAGCAAGGGTATCGTGCAAAAGCCGGTATGATACAATCACACACAGCATTGCCCAGCGTGAGAGGTACCCATGACACAGCCACGACACGGTGATATCGATGTGGCGGCCATTCTGGCTGAACTCCAAACCCGCATCGCTGCCAATAGCACCCAATCAGGAAGCACCAACACACTGACCCGAGCAGAACTACGCGTCCTTCACGAGGCACTGCACGAGGTCGAACTCACACGCGTCATTAGCGCACATTGGCCGATTGTTGGCGTTGGGTTGGTTGGTCGTATCGTTGCTGCCCTCCAGAAAATAACTCGGCGTGTGTTGCGCTGGTATATCAACCCGATTGTCGAGCAACAGAATGCATTCAATGATGCAGCCCTACGTGCCATGCGTCTGATGATCGAGGTTTTTGAGGAACAGACAGCGGCACTCCCGCCCCCTCCCGAGCAACCACCGATGGCACCGCGGACTACATTCCCCGTAGATTCGACATCCGCAGCTCAGGTGCAAGCCACGTTGGCTGCGGCAGAACCACCCTTCAATATGTGGGAAAACACGCTCCGTGTCGACGAAGACACACGGGCACACATTGCAACTGTGCATGCACACTGGCCACTCCCGGCAGATACCGCGATTGATCATGTTGCAAATGCCGTCCACAAACTCCAACGGCGCCTCTTGCAGTGGTATATCACTCCCGTTACGGCACACATGAACGCCGCGAATCGTGCCATTCATCGTAGTCTGGTCCACATGGCGACCTACATGGTGGCATTACGCGTCGCACAGCCGTTGCACCACATTCGTACCCGCCATGAATCCTAGACTCACCATTGTCAGCACCTGGTATGGGCCTGATACCGCCGGTGGTGCAGAAGTCGCCGCCCGGCGTTTGGCGCATTCCATTCATGCACTGGGTCATCCGGTAGAAGTGTGGTCGACCACGGCACGTGATTTGTTCGCTCCGCGAGATACCCACTATCCCCTCGGGGTGAGTGATGACGAGGGCGTTTCTGTACGTCGCTTTGCGCTTTCGCCTGCACTCGCAGATAGTACTGTGCCTCAGGCTGTTGCGCGTCACCCTCAGGCAATGCGTACGTTGAAGCAACTCCAACTGCCGCGCCGCGAGTTACGTGTGTTGTCGACATTGGTGCATTCGGATGACCTGCTTGATGCATTAGTTGCCGAAGCGCCGCAGCGACGCTATGTGTTTGTGCCATATCCCTTGCCCATCAGTGTGTGGGGGGTGATGTTAGTTCCCCAGCAGAGCTATGTGTTGCCGTGTATGCATGACGAGCCCTATGCATACCATCACATGTCACGCTGGCAGATGCAGCACGCCCAAAAACTCTTGGCGAACAGTGCAGCAGAACGGGATTTCCTCTTGCAGCAATTCGCACTCGAACCGAATCGCGTGGTGCTGTCTCGCTTGGGTATCGATTTGACAGTAAAAGGCGACGGCGCCGCATTCCGACGAGATTTTGGCATCACGACACCCATGCTGTTTTTTGCGGGGCGGCGTGATGTCACCAAAAATGTCCCGTTGTTGATCCGGTACGTCCAAGAATACATCTTGCGCCGTGGCAGATTGGTAACCCTTGTGTTATCGGGACGTGACCCGATTGAACTCACCTCGTACCAGCAGGTATTTGTCCGGGATGTCGGCTTTTTGTCGGAACAAGAAAAAGCAAATGCCTTTGCAGCAGCAGACGTCTTTATCCATGCAGGTACGCAAGAAAGCTTTGCTTTTGTGTTGATGGAAGCGTGGCTCCAAAGTCGCCCTGCGTTGGTCAATCGCGCCTGTGCAGTAACAGCGGGAGCAGTCGCCGAGGCACGTGGTGGGCTCGACTTTGCTGACTTTGCAAGTTTTGCGGCTGCCGTCGATATCCTGCTTGAACACCCAGAAATTGCGTCGGCATTTGGTGCGTCGGGCAACGCGTATGTCCACGAACACTGTCGTTGGCCCGATGTAGCCCGGCGTGTCGTCGATGCGGTGCTCCATGACTAATGCACTGCGCATCTTGATTTGCACCGCCCAAGTGCCTTTTGTGCGTGGTGGCGCAGAATTATTGGTTGAAGGCCTGCGTGATGCCTTGCGTGCCCGTGGGCACACTGTCGATATCGTCAGTTTGCCGTATCGCTGGCAACCGCACACACACCTGCTCGATAGCATCCTCGCTTGGCGCATGATCGATTTGAACGAGGTCGATGGCGTACCCGTCGATCTCGTCATCGCAACGAAATTTCCATCTTATTATGTCAATCACAAACGCAAAGTCATCTGGTTGGTACATCAACATCGGCAAGCGTACGATTGGTATGGCGGTCCCTTTTCGGATTTTGTGAATACCCCTGAAGACCGCGAGATTCGTGATGCACTGATGCAGGCAGACAATGCGGCATTTGCGGAGGCACACGGGTTGTATGCGATATCGACAAATGTCGCAAAGCGGGCAAAGCGGTACAACAACGCCCAGCCGGTATCACTCTACCCACCGAGTGCGTACCGTGACCACTTGCACCATGCAGACTACGGCGATTACATTTTGTCCGATGCACGATTGGATGCCGCCAAGCGTTTGGATTTGCTGATACGGGCAGTGGCCCAGATGCAGGTACCATTCCGCTGTGTGTTGACGAGCACAGGACCGGAACGGGTAGCCCTCGAAGCACTCGTCGCTCAGCTCGGATTGCGCGATCGGGTCGAATTCCGTGGGTTCGTGAGCACCGCAGAACTGATGGAGCTCTATGCGCATGCCCGCGCCGTGTACTACGCCCCGATTGACGAAGATTATGGCTTTACGACGGTCCAGGCTATGCAAGCATCGAAGGCGGTGGTGACCTGTAGCGACGCCGGTGGAACACTCGAATTCGTCCGAGACGGTCACAATGGCATCGTCTGTCCACCCGATCCTGCTTCCATCGCACGTGCCCTCGATCGGCTCGCTGGTGATGTAGGCTATGCTGCAGCATGTGGAGCAAATGGTCCCGCGAGTGTCGCACACGTCACGTGGGAACGCGTCATCGATGCATTGCTCCGTGGCATCCCCAACGCTTCTGCACGCTAAATCGGCAACGCAGCCACACGCCGGCGGGAGGGGAGGCCGCAGCATACGTCGTGGTGGTGTCTTCTGTAACTCAATACTGCTGAGCACGATGTCTGCGGTGTGCACGGTAGGCGTTGATTCCCGCAAACCCCTTTTCTCATAAAGGACGAATCATCGATCCTTCTCCACACCAACACCGCCCCCATCGGGGAGCGGTGTTGGTGTGATGCATCACGGATTGAGAACGAGGATTACGGCCGTGGGGTTGGAGTACGGGTGATGAGGGCATCGTGCTCCTTCGCACCGATGGCAATGACGCTTCCGTCGCGCAGACTGATAATTGAATTGACGTAGCCGACACCGATTGCGAACGCATTGGTGATGTCTTCGGGGGCAGTTGCTTGGTTGAACTCATTACGACCCCAACCAAAAATCGTCCCATCGTGCGTCAATGCCATGGAGTAGTGACACCCTGCGCCAACAGACTTGGCGTCTTTGAGGATTTTCGGTACAACCGATTGGTTGTAGGCATTCCCACCCCAGGCAATCACCGAACCGTCCTTCTTGATGGCGAGGCTGTGATCACAGCCGGCACTAATGGCAACGACATTGACGGCAGTTGCAGGCATTTTGGTCTGGCCGACGTTGTTTCTCCCCCAGCCGATGACGCGGTCGTCTTTGAGGATTGCGAGGGTATGCTCTGATCCACCTGCGAC
>JBJONV010000193.1:0-4082 GCA_046051665.1 Chloroflexota bacterium | reverse complement strand
ATGATTGCAGCGTATAGTGGGCAGCCGCAGCTCCGTGCCACTCCCGTGTCTGCTGAGTTCCCCACGTGGGTAGGGAACATCGTACGGCGCGCAATGCCACGGATGCCGCAGACACTTGCATCATTGCGTGGCGGTCGTGTTCCGCACTATGTGGTCACCCAGAGCCGAACCGAATCATTGCGTGTGGCACTCTATGCACCACTCCCTGCAGATATCCCCTTCATCCAGCGGATGCAACTCCTGGCTGATGTATTCGAGCAAACGACACATATCGCTACCCGTTGCGTGGTGTTGGGGCGACCAAAACCGATTCAAGAAATCCACTGTGATTCGATCCGACGCATCATCATCGAATCGCTGATTAACGTCGAACAACATGCGCAAGCGACCAGCGTCTCGATTCTGGTGCGCTTCGACGATCGCACCGTGACGGTGGTCATCCAAGACGATGGTACCGGATTGCCTGATTCTGGCATTCGTCGTGCAGGGCTACACTCGTTGCAGATGTTGATGTATCGCATCAGCGAAGTCGGTGGTCGGCTCGAAGTATTCACCACGACTGGTGGTGGTGTCGCCGTCCGTGCCGCATACCCATTGTCGGCCGAAGAGGTCATCGCATGACCAGATTTATCCTGCATCGCGTGCTGCTCTTTTTGACCGTTGGCATGCTTGTCTATGGTATGTCACGCCCACCAGACCAAGAGTCAACCTGGTTGTGGTGCCTCTGGTTGGCGAGCATCCCGGCCGGATATCTCGCATTTGCCGAAATCCCGCTCCGACTGCGTGTCAGTTCGGTGCAACGTTCGCTCCAAGCCTTGACGGTCATCATGGGGTTGGGCTTCGGCATGCTCTCGCTCGAGTTGCTCCGACAACAAGTCATTTGGTCCCAGGATCTGGCGGATGCAGTAGCAGTCAATGCCGAATCCGGCGAGACATCGAGCAATGTACGCCATGTCATGGCCGCCAACCGTGTCCACCGTGGTAGTATGCGCGACCGTAATGGGACGACCGTTGTCGATACCGTCGTCGGTACGGATGGGCGCACTGCCCGTGCCTACCCGGTCGACATCCCTGCTGCATTTGCGCCTATCGTGGGGTTTGTCAACCCACGCTATGGTGTTTCGGGGATCGAAGCGACGTATGCAGATTATCTCTCTGGCACGCGCAATCCAATCGGCCAGATTTTTCGCATGTTCCGGCCTGCAGCGGTCCGTGGTGATGATGTCGTCCTGACCATCGATGCACAGCTCCAACAAGCGACGTACCAGCTCCTGGGGAATCGCGTTGGTTCTGTGGTCGTCATCAACCCCCGGACGGGTGCGATATTGGCACTGGCAAGCACGCCGAGTTATGACCCGCGGGACTTGACCCCCAACCTCGATGCTGATCGAGTGGCTGACCAGGCGCGCCTTGATGCGGCCTGGCAAGCGCTCCTCAAGAGTGATGCACACGAACCACTGCTGAATCGTGCAGTGCAGGGTCGCTACCCGCCAGGTTCTACCTTCAAGATAGTCACCGCTGCTGCAGCGCTCGAAAACGCGGGAATTGCACAACCCGATGATATTACCTGCCCTGAGACGTTCCAGAGTGAACCTGGCGCACCGCCGGTGGTGAATGCACTCCCGAATTTAGCCGGAATGACAGGTACCCCTGCGAGCCTGCGTAGCGTGGTAGCGTTTTCGTGTAATACCGCATTTGCCCAATATGCACTCCGCCTCGGAGCCACACGCATGGTGGCGAGTGCCGAGCGATTTGGCTTTGTGACTCCCGAAAAACCGAATGGCGCGGTCCTTCTTGCCGATCTCCAAACCCAACCCAGCCTGCTATACGTCGACACCGATTTCCTCGAGAAACCTGCGGCAATAGCAGATACTGGGTTCGGGCAGGGTCAGTTGTTGGTGACGCCGCTACAAATGGCGCTCGTGGCGGCTACCATTGCCAATGACGGTGTGTTGATGCAGCCGTACCTTGTCGAGCGTGTGGTCAATCAGCAAAATGCACCCTTGTACAGTCACATTACGCGCCCCATCCGACGTGCAGTCAGTAACTTGAACACGATTCGTCTGCGTGATGCGATGCGCTATGCGGTCACCAATGGGTTCGGCACCGCGGCCCAAAACCAAGGCGTGATTTCAGTTGCAGGCAAATCAGGGACAGCAGAGAACCCCACCGGGATTCCGCACGCGTGGTTTATTGCCTATGCTCCCGCAGAGAATCCGGTCTATGCCGTCGCTGTGATGCTCGAATACGGCGGCGAAGGATCGAGCGCAGGTGCAGCGCTGGCAGGCCAAGTGCTGGCTGCGGCGGCACAGACGGTACAACCGTAATACCGTTTGCTATGCAGGATGGGTCCTGTTTACTCGAGGAAAAAGCGGATTCGTCGCGCCGCGCCAGCGTGGTGCTTACCTGCGTACATTCGCGTGCGGCTGCCGGAGCATTGGGACCAACGTATCGATATAGCGCAAAACCCCCGTCGGTCCGTGCAGACCGAACGGGGGTTTATCGAGAGCACGGGATTAGAATCGAATTTCGCGACCTTCGGCACTCGAGCGGTAACAGGCGTCGATAACCTGGGTACGGCGCAGGCCATCCTCTGCCGAAGGGACTGCAGGAGCGCCATCCAGGACTGCGCGCACAAAATTATCAATGACTTGGCCGTGACCACCGCCATCCGGGATTTTGGGATGGAGGTCGACTTGCGTACCGTCTTTTTCGTCGTAAAAAATCCGCACGGTATCGACATTCCGATAATTGACGACTTTGAGCTCTGCACCGCCTTCGGTCCCGTAGAGCACCAAACCAAAGTCGTCCCCATTTGGGCCGTGGGTCGCCCAACTCGTCTCGAGATGGACCGTTGCGCCGCCCTGCAGCCGAATCATGGCTGTCGCCAAGTCTTCGACCTCGTATGATGCACTCGCACCGGTGCGCACACTATTCATCCCTTTTTGACCGCGTGGTCCGAATTCTGCATATGTTGCTGCATTGACAGAGACAGGCGTGGGTTCACCCATCAAAAACATCGTGATGTCGAGCATATGGACGCCCAAGTCGATTAACGGACCGCCACCAGCCATGCCTTTGTTGACAAACCAGCTGTTGATGCCGGGAATCCCCGCGCGGCGCATCCAATAGGCTTTTGCATAATATATCCGCCCGAGACGGCCGTTGTCGATTTGGTGCTTGATGTATTGCACGTCGCTCCGCTGCCGATGGTTGAAGCTTATCATCAGAATTTTGCCGGCGGCTTTGGCAGCAGCAAGCATTTCTTCACCTTCGACAGGGGTGCGGGCCAGCGGTTTTTCGACCAAGACATGCTTGCCTGCTTTGAGTGCTGCGATGGTCACTTCGTGGTGCAACCCATTGGGGACACAGATACTGACTGCATCGATGTCGGGTTGGGCCAATAGTTCCGTATACTCACCGTATGTACGTGCGCCATACGTCTCTGCGAGCGTTTTGACACGTGCATCGAGACCTGCAATTGCAGCAATGGTGACGCGCGCTTGTTTGGCATATCCTTCGGCATGGGATTTACCGATGCCTGCGCCGATAATCCCGACGCGCAGTGGTTCGTTGCTCATGGGAAGCCTTTTTCTACACCCTAGTGAGTGTACAACCGTTATTTTGCGGACCGGAAGTCTTCGATTGATGCCGGATCTGCGACATGATCGATGAACAACACTCCATTGAGATGATCGACTTCGTGTTGGATCGCCCGGGCGAGCAACCCCGTCGCTCGTCGGATGCGCAAATTGCGTCCTTTGAGGTCGCGATATTCGCAGGTGACCCATGCCAAGCGTTTGACGTGTGCATAGCGTCCCGGCAAACTCAAGCATCCTTCGGAGGCGTTCACGGTCGATTCACTCGATTGTGTGATGACGGGATCGAGCATGGCATAGGTTTGCTCGGGCTCAAGCTCGACATAACTGCCATCTTTGCGTTTTTCGGCGCGCGCTGGGATGCGGATGACAACCAATCGTTGCGTCACTCCGACCTGAGGGGCGGCTAATCCAACGCCATCGACGGCATCCATCGTTTCGAACATATCGTCGACGAGTGTGGCAAGTTGGGTTTTTGGGAGG
>JBJONV010000192.1:0-25521 GCA_046051665.1 Chloroflexota bacterium | reverse complement strand
TCACTGGCTACGCGGATGACATCTACGAAGCACGGATCGTGAGCGCCCAACGGACCTATGACCTGGCGATTCGTGCGACCGATGAACGGGCTGCGCTGAGCCGTGCCGATGCCGCACACGTAATCATACCTATTGCACGGCCCACACAAAAAATAGCGTGGCAATCACGGATTGCCACGCCGTCCGGAGCATTGACGCTCGACACCCCATGGTATTTGTGGGGTATCGAGCAGTGGTATTTGCCGATAGATTAGTCGTCATACCCAATAAAGCGCATTGCAGTCAATGCCAGGCTTCGTGCGACCGTGATGATATCAGAGACTGGCACGTATTCGTCTGGCTTGTGTGCCAGCCGAACGTCGCCTGGTCCGTACATGACCGTTGGCATCCCACCTTGATGCACCAACAAACGCATATCGGCACCGTAGGTCATTCCTTCGAGTGCCGGTGCGACGTCACTCCCCGTCGCATGTTTATGCGCATCACTCAGGATATGAATCATGGGGTGGTTGACATCACACTCCGCAGGCTCAAAGGTCCCACCCCACCATTCGATGATGGGGGGATGTTCTCGCAGCCATGGGTCAGCCTGTGCAGCCTTGGCAACGGCTACCTCGAGCTCGCGTCGCGCAGCGTGTGAGTCTTCACCGATTCCAATGCCGTAGCGTCCCTCGGCGATGAGTTCCTCTGCGACACTCGATGGCCAATTCCCCGCATGCACGGTCCCAATACTCAGTGGATAAGGTAGTCGATATTGAGAAAACAATGGATGTCGCATGCGTTGGTTGCGTTCTTCTTCGAGGGCGACCAGTGCTGCATGCACAACCATGTATTTTTCGATGGCGCTGACGCCTTCTTCGCGATAGCACCCATGTGCCGACAATCCCGGAACTCGGATACGCACGTTGTGCGCACCTGCTTGGGCAGGTGCGATCGCCATGCGCGTTGGTTCGGGGATGATGGCTGCATCGGCTATATAGCCGCGCACGATGGTTGCCAAAGTGCCACAACCGCCGTCTTCTTCGCCGATGACACTCGCGATGTGCAAGCGACCACGGAGTTTGACATTCGACGCTTGTATGGCATGGACCGCCCACAATGCAGCTACCAGGCCCGACTTCATGTCAAGCGCACCGCGACCGTACATCTTGCCGTCGCGTATCGTCGCGGTATATGCGTCACTCTGCCAATTCGCGGGATCACCAGCCGGCACCACATCAATGTGGCCGTTCAGCAGCAGCGATCTGCCCCCGCGTTCCTCGCCGATGGTGCCCACGACGCCCAATCCTGCGCTCCGTTCTACTTCCCAGCTAAATGCAGGATGTTTCTGGAGTGTCGCAAAATCGATGTCCCAGACATCAGTTTCGAATCCAAACGCTTGCATTTTAGCGGCGATGTGCAACTGAGCCGGTGATTCGTGGTCTGCAAGGCTCTGGAATGCGACCAATTCGGCCAAAAATGCCAACAGTTCAGCTGGTTTGATTGCATCGAGGACCTGTTGTTCGGTTGCGGTCATAAGTTGCATGTGTGTCATCCTCTGCGCCGTACTGGCTAATCGCGCAACACGGGTCGTGTCAGACAGGTAGGACCACCTTCTGCTTTGAGCGAAATCTGGTTGCCGCGGTAGGTTTGGACTTCACAGCCTGCATCAGCCAACATGCGCGCAGTAATGGGATTGCAGTCCAGCATCAAACACACCTTTGGAGCAATCGCCAGTACGTTGGTCGCCATCGTGTCGAATTCGTGTGCAGGAACTTCGATCATGCGGATGTTACGACGCACCAATTCTTGATAAAAAGCCGTTGGCATCAGCGGCAAATGCACGACTGCCAGATCATGGTCCACCAGTGAGATAAGCGACAACAGGTGCAAACATGCATCAGGGCCGGTGAAGTATGGCAAATCATACGCCAGCACGGTCACCCCGATGGGTTCGAGCATTGCTTTGAGCTGTTTCACTGCCTCGTGATTCGTGCGGAATCCCAACCCGATCGCCAGCGTGGAGTGGTCGAGCCAGAGCATGTCGCCGCCTTCGGCTTTGGCGGTACCGGTCAACCGCCCCAGAATGGGCACCCCTGCCTTCTCCAAACTCTTCCCGATGGCGGCTTCTTCGCCCTCACGAAGCTTCTTCCCCATGGACAACAAGATTGCCCCTTTGTCGGTCACAATGACCGGGTCAAAGCAAAATATCGCATCGGCATGATCGGGGAGCGGAGTGTCATGCATGATGACTTCTACCCCTGCTTTGCGCAATGTATCGCAGAGGGCAGCATGTTCCGCCAATGCACCTGCTTTTTCGGGTTGACTGGTGTAATGCCATCGCACCGGGTCAGCTTCATAAAACGATGCATCGGGGGTCCGTAGCATGACTTTGCGGAGTTGCGTCACCATGTGTTGTGCGCCGTACGTACGAGTCGTCATTGTGTCTTCTTTCTTTCGCTGATGAGTTTGCTACTCACGGGTCGATGATGGAATACTGTTACAAGGAGAATACCCAACGGAGAATATTCAATACCAACACGACCACCAACGGTGAATAATCGAGTTGGTTTGCCGGTAGCATAGCCCGCAGTGGCGTTAAAATCGGTTCGACAATCGGTTTGAGTGTCACAATGACGCGATGATTGCCGGTTGGGTCGACGAGCTACATGACAAAATACACCAGCATGACGATTTCGACCAATTGAATGAAGACGTCAAGAATGTCAAACATCTTACTTCCTTATGCTATGCACTGGTTGTAGTACGTGTTGGGAGTCCGCGTATCCTCTACCGGATATGAAGTGCGGACGGCCTCACTTCGTATTCCTGTATGATACAGCTATCCACACAACAGGAGAACCGACGATGATTGCTCCCACACAGTTACGTGCCACACTGCGTGCCCGACCATGTTATTCGACCTTTGTCATGTTTCAAGATCCTGCCGTGGTTGGGATGTTGGCAGCAGTAGGCTGCGATTTTCTTATCATCGACCACGAGCACATTCCCATTGATGCAAGTATGGTCGGTCAGTTAGTCTTGACCGCACATGCGTATGGTATCGCAGCGATTGTGCGTGTCCGTGACCTGAGTCGTGGTGCCATTCAGCAAGCCCTCGAAACAGGCGCAGACGGGGTGATGATTCCCATGATTGAATCCGCCGAACAAGCACGGCAGGCCGTCGAATGGAGCAAATATCCACCTGTCGGAACGCGCGGATTGCACACCTTGACACAGTCTTTTCTGTTGTCGCAACACCAAGGCGTTGCGAGCTATCCACCGCCACCTTCTGCACAACTCGATTACCCGACACGTATGAACGAGCAGGTCACGGTCGTGTTGCAAATCGAAACCGCGAAAGGGCTCGCTGCACGAGAAGCCATCTGTGCGACGCCTGGGGCAGATGTCATATTCATCGGGACATCAGATCTCAGTCAATCCCTCGGCGTACCAATGCAATCGCCGCAGATGCACGAAGCGATTGATGCAATCATCTCCACTGCGACAGCGGCCGGTGTTGGTATTGGGATTATCGGACCTTCTGCCGACGCACTCAAGCAGTACGCAGATCGTGGGGTCAACTTTTTGACCGTGGGAGCAGATGGCGCATTGTTCATGCACGGTGCCCGTCTGCTGTTTACCCAAACAAAATAACCGCCACGAGTTGTCGAATCTTGTATCATTCGGTACACTACCTACGAGGAGCCATCCTCGTAGGTTTTCAAAATCCACTCCGCGTATTCTCCGTGTATAGCATTCATGCGCTCCCCCGAAAAGGAACCACCAATGACACGTGAGCCGCTCGCGGTGATTATCCGCACCCCGCACGCCCTCAAAACGTTTTGGGACACCATTGATCCAAAAATCCGTACCACCATGGTGCACTTCCTGTTTGAGCGCAAAGAATTCATCGACAAACGGACTAAAATCCATCGTTTCGATGAACTCTTAGCACGGCGCATGAATTTTCGTGTGGTCAGCCTAAAGACACGCCCCGTCGCGTGGCGCGTCGAGCGACTGCTCGAATTTGCCAGTCAAAATCCCCTGGTAATCCACGACATTTGTCACGGCTACCTCAAAAGCTGTCACAGTCAACTTATCGAAGATTTACGACTCATCGGCAATGATGGCGCGCCCGATTTACCCTCCAATCAGTACCCGTGTGCGTGGTATCTTCGGGTGGTTGACCACCTTGCGATCGCTGCGGCACCTCCGATTGCCGCAATGTGTATGTACACGTTGTTTTCGGAATGTCCGGGACGCACCGAGGCCTTTGCTGATGACCGCTACGAGGCTATCTGGCAAACCCACCTGCAGTGGTCCGAAGAGGTCCGCGCAGGCGCCGAACGCTCGTTGCCGGCTATCGATGTTACGCTTACTCCACCCGAAGACCCTCGACCAACGGGGGCAGATCCTGCGTTACACGGGGGAGAACGGCGTGCAGTGACCACACCGAAACGTGTCACGATTCCACTCCCTACTAAGCTCCCCGACCCACCACCCGTCCTTCCCACGACACCGAGCCATTTCACCCCGCTCGACAGACTCATCATGCACGCAATCCATGATTGCGTCGCTGGAGTAATTGGAGCATTGAGTGAAGAAGATATGGCAAAGGCCGTTCGTGAATTGTTGACACTTAATGGTGATGTCACGACGTACCACTTTCACACTGGGTATGTCGCAGGGACCACAGCCGCACGCTTTGTCACATCGAAAAATCAATCGCAAGAGGCACAAGCCTGGGCTTTTCTTGGCTTCCTATTGGGAACTTTTCGTGAATCCGGCGATGCGGTTGCCGAGGCGGTGCAAAACTATCAACGCAGCTACGAAAAAGTGCTGGCAACCCTGCCACCTGCAGATGCAGCGTTGTTGTATGTCATTGTTGGGGCGCTCGAGGATCGTGGTGATTACGAGTCCATCGCAAAGTTGTTGGTGCACTGCCCCATTCCGCACATGCAGTACGCTGATCATCCAGACAGTGTTGCCCACAAAATGTATAGCATTGCAGCCCGACTGGTGCGTAATGGAGAGCATCAGAATCACGCGGATCAGATCTTGCAAGCACTAATCCAAAATTGTTCGAGCAGTACCACGCTGGGCGACTTCTATGCCCGTTGTTTGCGCAAAAGAGGGCAGCTCTTGCGGCGCAAGAAACAGTTCAAAGGCGCAATTGATTTGTTCGAACAAGCATTGGCTGTACCGGGGTTCCGTGAAGTCGCACAGTGTCAAGCAGATATCGGACTTTCGTCCGCAGGCTTCCCCGCACTAGATTTCATCGTTCCTAATGATTCCAACGATTTTCGGGTGGTCCATGTTGCCCTCAAAGAACAACGGCATAGCTTCGAAGAAGCACTCCGAAGTAATCTCGGCGAACATACCAATGCGCAATTTGTGTTGGGGGTCATTGCTCTTGGTGATGGTGCATACGACAGTGCATACGAGTACTTCAATGATGCCAAAAGTGGAATGGAGCGCCAACTTACTGCCTATCAAACGCGAGGGCTCTTTGACTGGGCGATCTTTCTGAAAGTACGGACATGGTCACAACAGCTCCAGCTCAGCGATATCCCCACGTTGATGCAAGACCTCCAAGTCGTTTTTACGTCCACTATTTTCTTTCCTCTGCGCCATTGGCTCCAAATCTATCACAATATCGCTAGAGTCGACCGTGATGCTGGTCGGGCGGTCATGATTCATTTGTTCAGCTACCGTGATGTGGATATCTTTGATCTCTGTAATGTCGCTGAGGTCATGCAACAGCCGCGTGAAATCTGGCAGCGCTATTTCTATGGACAAAAGTTCATCATCCTCCCCCGCGCCGAAAAATTCGCACTGCTCATCGAAGCCTGGCATATCGCACTCGAACGCAACAACGAAGAAGCCGTCGAGTACATTCTGAATCTCCTCGAATACCACGCCGACCATCATAGTGAATACGCAGCACAGATCGACCAAATCATTGTCGCGGGGTACGAAACCGTCGTACGCCTGTGGGGTGAGGCCGAAACCCTCAATCTGCGTATCCAGTTGGCCTTTATGGCTGGCAAACCCGAGGATGCAGTGACCCTTATCGAACAATTGTTGAATATCCACCTCGGACAACAGGCGTTTGACCACGCACGAGCGACGTTGAGTCTCTTGGCACAGTTCCCGCAGAGCAATGCAGCGCAGTATGCAACATTGCTCGAACGTCCACGTTCGGGTACAAAACCACGCCCCTGTCGGGTGTTGTACATCGGCGGGAACGAGACGCAACAAGGCTTCAAAGATCTCATCACCGAAAAACTCCGGAGCACCCACCCGCATATCGCGGTCACATGGGATTTGATCGGCTGGCGTTCAAATTGGGACAAAGATGCTGAACGCATCGAACGTATCATTCCAAGCTATGATCTGGTGATTTTGAGTCCATATGTACGGACCCTTTTTGGTCGCTACATACGCAGAGTTGCCGAGAATTGGCGTCCGTCGACGGGCAAAGGACAAGGCAAGATCTACTCCGATATCGTCAATGCCGTGGAATCTTTTCAACATCAAGATTCCTGACGTACTGACAAACGGATGATGCAGATGTACAATAGTGTTCGAACTTGCGCACCGGAGTGGTGCGTACCAAAGGAGTCACGATGACCACCCGCACCCAAAACCTCCTCGCAAAACTCCACATCACTGACCGAAATCTCGGTACGTGCACCGGTCCAGAATGGCTTTCATCATCTGGCGAATGGATTACCAGCTACGACCCTGCTACCGGCGATGCGATTGCGCACGTCCAGCTCGCAGATAGAGCAAGTTATGACCGAACGGTGCATGCTGCGCAGCAGACATTTGCGACATGGCGTTCCGTCCCAGCGCCGAAGCGTGGTGATGTCATCCGAGACTTGGGTACCATTCTTCGAGAATACAAAGAACCACTTGGTGAGCTCGTTTCCCTCGAAATGGGCAAAATCCGCCCCGAAGGACTCGGCGAAGTCCAAGAGATGATCGATATCTGTGATTTTGCTGTTGGACTCAGTCGCCAACTCTATGGCTTGACGATGCATAGTGAACGCCCACAACACCGTATGTACGAACAATGGCATCCACTCGGCCCTATCGGCATCATCAGTGCGTTTAACTTCCCCGTTGCTGTGTGGAGCTGGAACGCGGCGATTGCTGCGGTCTGCGGCGACACAAATATCTGGAAGCCGTCCGAGCTCGTTCCATTGTCGGCGATTGCCGTCCAGCATATGGCCAATAAAGTAATGGCAGACCACGGTATTACCGGGTTATTCACCCTCGCCGTCGGCAGTGGTGCAGTTGTCGGCCAGGCGATGGCCGAAGACCATCGATTGCCATTGGTGTCGTTCACGGGGAGCACCAAGACCGGCCGTAAAGTCGCAACGACGGTCGCCGGACGGTTCGGCAAGTCCATTCTCGAACTCGGCGGGAATAATGCGATTATCGTCACTCCGAATGCTGACCTCGATATGGTGGTTCGCGCCGTTCTCTTTGGTGCCGTCGGTACCGCAGGTCAACGCTGTACCACCACGCGCCGATTGATTGTCCACGAGAGCGTTGTTGATGCACTCTGCCAGCGCCTCACGAAGGCGTACGCCAGCGTACCCATCGGCAACCCACTCGACGCAGGCACACTCGTCGGTCCATTGGCAACAGCCGGCGCAGTCACGAGCATGATGCAGGCGATTACGCGGGCAACCACGGGTGGCGGTATGGTTTTGGTTGGCGGTAAGCAGCGCACGGACATCGGTGCAAACTATGTCGAACCAACCATCATCCGCATGCCCAAACAAATCGACGTCGTTTGTGAAGAAACGTTTGCTCCGATTTTGTATGTCATGAGCTACGCTACCCTCGAAGAAGCCATCAGCATGCACAATGATGTTGCTCAGGGGCTCAGCAGTGCGATATTCACCGATAGCATGCGTGAAGCCGAGCTGTTCTTGTCGCATGGTGGGAGCGATTGTGGTATCGCAAACGTCAACATCGGGACGAGTGGTGCCGAAATCGGCGGGGCCTTCGGTGGCGAAAAAGAAACCGGTGGCGGGCGCGAGAGTGGTAGCGATGCGTGGCGTGCCTACATGCGTCGTCAGACCAACACCATCAACTGGGGCAACCAACTTCCCCTTGCACAAGGTATTCAATTCGGCGACTAAGGATAAAAGAAACACCCCCCGTCACCTGGTGACGGGGGGTGTTTCTTTGGTCTATGCCAATATCTGTGCCACCCATAGCAATGTAGGTGCGATCAAGAGTGCAGGTAAGAGTGCTGCGATGCGCAATTTGGTTACTTCGAGCAAATTCAGCCCCAATCCAATCAGGATGATCCCGCCTGTACTGGTCGCTACTAACACAAACGGATTATTCGCTGCATCTGGGATATAGGACGAAAAAGCCCCTGCTGCGAGCGATATTGCACCTTGACCAGCCAGCAGTGGTACCGCCGAAAACAACACCCCAATACCATAACTACTTGCAAGGGCAGCGGCGGTAATGGTGTCTAACACTGTCTTGACAATCAGCAGCTGATTGTCGCCCCGCAAACCATTGTCGATACTACCCAGAATGGTCACTGGCCCCACACAAAAAATCAGGAATGCAGCGAGTAACCCCTCGCTGAATCGCGCGTCACCGGTTTGTCCTGCACGCGGTTGGAAGCGTTGAGCGATGCTTCCTAAGCGTTCATCCAATCGGAGTGCCTCTCCAAGGCCGCCACCGATGGCTAACGCAATCAGAGCAATCACGATGCCAGGAATAGCCCCGGCAGAGATATCTCCGAGTTGCCAAGCAATTCGTACTGCCAAAAATAGTGTCGTTAGCCCAATCGCAGACTGTACGGTTTGGGTCACGCGGACCGGGAGTGCATGCCGAAACAGCAACCCAAGGAAGCCGCCGATGATGACCCCGATCGCGTTATAAATGCTGCCGTCGAGTTGTTCCCAGAGTGTCATTGCGTTCTCCTCTGCTGTGCATGTGCTCATTATGCACGATTTCGCGGGGTAGATGATGCGCAATTACAGTCCAGATGCACGGGAAGCAAGCACGCGTTCCGCGTTCAACATACCGCCCAAGAGGATTTTGCCGTTGATATCTATGGCACTCCCTGTAATATAACGAGAGTGCGGATGTAATAGGTATTGCACAACGGGCAACTCGGTCACACAATCGCTCGGTGGTGCATAGACGATGTTTGCTCGTATCCCTGAGACCGCATGCGGCACTGCATCGAGTCGCAATGCCGTTTCTACAGCATTGGCAGATACATCGAGCGGATTTAAGCAGAGCACCACACTTACTGCAGCGGTGGTGGTTCGGTCACACAATTGAATCAGAAACTTCCGTGTGATTTCCCAATGTGCATCGACATCAGTATTCGTGCAATCATAGGCAATTGCGTCTATATCATTAAGATGTGCTAAACTTTCTTGCAACACGGCGCAAAACGTGGTGTCGTCAAGCTCTTTCAGGCCATGTTCCCACAAGCGCATGCTCTGCGCAGGTGCACCGTTCCATCGGTGTTCCTCGCGCCAGATGACGATTCGGTCAGGGTACTGTTGTATGATGCGTACGCTGCAAGGCGTCTGTGACTGTGTTTGTACCGGAGAATCCATGTGAGCGTTACTCGCAGAGACTGTCTTACTGTATGACAGGTGACTCGAGTATACTGTATACCGGATGTGTTGTCATGCAAACCACTGTTCCACTCACAAAACTCGTCAAACGGACACTCGTCGAACAAGCAGTCGAGCACGTCCAATCGTATGTCCACGCACAAAACCTGAAACCGGGTGATATTTTGCCGTCCGAAATGCGGTTTACCGAGATTCTCGGCGTGAGTCGTCCGGTGGTACGCGAAGCATTACGCACCCTAGCAGGTCGTGGTGTATTAACCATCACAAACGGCCGTAATGCGATGGTCAGTCCGGTAAATGCAAGTGCGCTCATACAGTTTTTTGATCGAGCAACGCAACTCAACGCTGCTTCCGTCATTGAGCTCCTCGAAGTCCGACTCGGCATCGAAGTACAATCATGTGCGCTTGCTGCCCTGCGACGTGACGAAAACGATGTCCTATTGCTCCAACAGACTCTCAGCGATCTCGAACAGCAGCGCTATAGTATCGACGCCTACAGTATGCTCGATGCACAGTTACATCGGCGTATCGCTGCAGCAAGCAAAAATGAAATGTTGTCGTATTTTGTGGAGTCACTCAGTGGCGGACTCCAAATGACCAGTTTGGTCGGGCTCCAACACCGTCGATCTCGTGAAGAACTCGATGCCGTCCACGGCGACCATGTGACCTTGGTGAAGACCATCATCGCAGGTGATTGTGACGGAGCAAGTCGCACGATGCAACACCATGTGAATAGTGCAATTGTCGCGATGCGCCGAAATCCCACGAAACCCCCGCTTGACGTCCCGTTGCCATAGAGAATACCGCATCATATTGACAAAAAAACCAGATGACTATACTATTTTGATAGTTATCAGTAATACTGTTAGGATTCAAAATGTCGAAAGATGGCGTCACGATAAATGAACTCTCCAAAATGGCGAATGTCACCGTTCGAACCATCCGCTTTTACACTGATGAAGGGGTACTCGACGAGCCAGCAGGTCGCGATCGGTATGCACGTTACACACGACGACATTTTTTGCAGCTCAGCGTCGCCAAGCATCTCAAAGAGCGGTTTTTGCCTCTGCGTGTCATCCGCGACCAAATGGCATCGATGAACGATGGCGACTTAGAACGCGTCGCTGGCCCAATACCTGCTGAAATTGAAAAACGGTTCGTAGAGTCGTCGCTCGATATTGATGTCACCGAGCATGTCTATGCAGCCGCTGAACTCCATGCTGTCGATACGATGCCACAACGCAGCAGGAAGTACACCGCACCGCTTCGCGAACAGATGTATCTCAATTCCGAGGTCGCGAGTATCGCAAGTGATGCATTTGCACCGGCGTTTCATGCTGATTCCCTCGAGTCGGCAGACCTGGTTTTTCGCAAACCAGCTGCCACCAACATCGGTGATGTCTGGCATCGTATTTCAATATCACCCACCATGGAACTCCATGTCCGCGAGGATGGGATGAACGAACTCGGTGAAATCCGCCGTATCCTGGCTTCGCTGCGCCGTAGCAAATCATAATTCGAGAGATCGAAACACCCCTCAGCATACAGCTGAGGGGTGTTTTTTTGTGAGGCGATTCGTGCTTCGCACGTATCGCTTATGCGTGGAGAAATCCATTGGTGCGCAACCACGAAACAATCTGCATGGCAGAGTCTTCGGGAGTCTGTTCCATCGTGGAGACATGCAGTTCTGGATTTTCTGGGGCTTCATATGGTGCATCGAGACCCGTCATCCCACGAATTTCACCAGCGCGTGCACGCTTGTAGAGGCCTTTCGGATCGCGACGTTCGCATTCCTCGAGAGGGGTGTCTATGTATATCTCAACGAATTCACCTTGTTTGATCGTACGGCGCGCACGGTCCCGTTCACTCTGAAATGGCGAAATGAGTGACACGATGATGATCAGACCGGCATCTGTCATCAACCGGGACACCTCTGCAACGCGACGGATGTTTTCGATTCTGTCTTCGGCCTGAAACCCCAAGTCGCTACTTAGCCCATGACGGACATTGTCTCCGTCCAGGATGTAGGTGTGTTTCCCCTCTGCCCACAGTGCACGTTCCACGAGATTTGCGATTGTCGACTTGCCGGAGCCAGATAAACCCGTCAGCCACAACACACATGGTTTTTGGCCCTTCAGGCTGGCTCGGGCGTGGGTGTCGACATCCATTTTGTGCCACGTGATGTTTTGGGTAGTCGACGCATCACGAATAATCATCCCTGCAGCAATCGTTTCGTTGCTCAGCCGATCGATGAAGATAAAACCGCCCATGTCTCGGTTGGCGAGATATGCGTCATGACCGATTTTGGATTCAAATTGCACTACACAGATACCGATTTCGTTCATTGCTAAGGTATCTGCAGCCAACTTGTCCATCGAGTTGACGTCGATTTTGCCGGAAATCTTTGTGATGACTGCAGGTATCAACGCAGTACCCAATTTACACAGTAGTTGCTTTCCTGCTTGCACGGGGTTTTCGTGCATCCACAAGATATGCGCTTCGACACGTTCGCTCGTCGACGCAGGATTGATGACACTACTCAACACATTGCCACGACTGACATCGACTTCGCGGTCGAGGACGATGGTGACTGCCTCACCACGATCGGCAGATGTACGTTCCGTTTGATATTGAACAATGCGTTGGACGATTGCTGTCGTTCCCGCTGGCAGAATGGTGATGTCATCGCCAACACTCACCGTGCCGCCGGCGATGGTACCACTGAAACCGCGGAAGTCCTGATGGGGGCGATTCACCCACTGCACTGGCATACGAAACGGTTCGTTTTCATGCTTCGCATCTGCGTCGACTTCTTCGAGGTATGACATAAACGTCAAACCTTGATACCACGGCATGTTGGTGCTGTGTTTGAAGACGTTGTCACCGAGTAACGCAGACATGGGGATCGCAGTAATACTCGTGAAGTTCAATTGCTTGGCGAACTCACGATATTGTTTTTCGATACTACGGAACACATCTTCGCTGTATTCCATCAAGTCCATCTTGTTGACGGCGAGGACGACATGTCGAATCCCGAGGAGCGATGCGATACAACTGTGGCGGTGTGTCTGTACCAACAACCCTTTGCGGGCATCAACCAGCAATACCGCGAGGTCTGCAGAAGAAGCACCTGTCGCCATGTTGCGCGTGTATTGCTCATGACCAGGGGTATCGGCCACAATGAAGCGTCGTTTGGCAGTCGAGAAAAAGCGATACGCGACATCGATGGTGATGCCTTGTTCTCGTTCGGCTTGCAAACCGTCTACAAGCAACGAAAGATCGAGTGCATCGGCATCACCGAGTTTGCGCTGACTTTCGATGTGGATACCGCGCAACTGGTCTTCGAAAATCAATTGTGCGTCGTACAGCAAACGACCAATAAGTGTCGATTTGCCGTCGTCGACACTGCCACAGGTCAAAAATCGGAGGAGGCTACGCTGGCTGTCGAGTGTCACCTGTTGCATTAGAAGTATCCTTCGATTTTCTTTTGCTCCATCGAGCCAGGCTTGTCATAATCAATCATGCGACCAGCGCGTTCCGACGTCCGTGCACTCAACGTCTCGTACACGACCTCGTCGATGGTGGCGGCGGTCGATTCGATAGCAGCAGTGAGCGGGTAACACCCCAGGGTACGGAATCGAATCATCCGCATTTCCGGCTTTTCACCTGGTAATAACGGCATTCGGTCATCGTCCACCATAAAGATCTGGCCGTCACGTATGACGGTCGGGCGTTCCTTCGCAAAGTAAAGTGGGACGACGGGGATATTCTCGCGCTTGATATACTGCCAGATGTCGAGTTCAGTCCAGTTACTAATGGGGAATGCACGGACACTTTCACCGGGGGCGATACGAGTGTTGTACAAATGCCAGAGTTCAGGGCGTTGCCGCTTCGGATCCCAGCGATGGTGTTGATTGCGGAATGACATGATGCGTTCTTTGGCACGGGAACGCTCTTCGTCACGGCGGGCACCGCCAATTGCACAATCGAATTTGTGCTTGTCAAGTGCCTGGCGCAGGGCGACGGTTTTGAGCTCATCAGTATGTACACCCGAGCCGTTGTTGAAGACGTTAATCCCGTTTGCAATTGCTTCTTCGTTGCGATGCACGAGATGTTTAACACCGACTTCTGCCATCCGCTGATCGCGGAATGCAATCATCTCGCGGAACTTCCACGATGTGTCGACATGCAACACCGGGAACGGCGGAAGCGACGGATAAAATGCTTTGAGCGCGAGGTGGAGCAACACCGAAGAGTCTTTGCCGACGGAATACATCATCACCGGACGTTCGAATGTCGCAGCAACCTCACGGAAAATATGTATGCTTTCAGCCTCGAGATTTGATAAATGATCCATTCAGCTCCTCCAAAAACATGTGTATAGTATATCATACGCCGGCTTTGGAAGGCGTTGTGAGTGTTTGCAAACATCACAGCAGATTATCAGACATCCATCAGATGCATGGAGTAAAAGAAACATACTATGGCACTGAGCAAACTGTTGACACACAGGCAGGTGGCCATCATCGATGGTGCACTAGCCACAGAACTCGAGCGGAATGGCGCAGATTTGCAACACACGTTGTGGTCGGCAAAATACCTGCTGAGCGAGCCAGACCGCATCAAGGATGTTCATCGTGCATATCTGGAATCAGGAGCACAAATCCTGATTACCGCGAGCTATCAAGCCACCGTTCCGGGATTTCTCGAAGCGGGCTACAACGAAGCAGATGCGCTCAGCGCAATCACGCGTTCCGTTACCATTGCTCGTGATGCCCGTACAGAATGGGCCACTGCCCATCCAAATGCAGAGTATTGGCCACTCATCGCTGGTTCAGTCGGACCGTACGGCGCATACACCGCCGATGGAGGTGAATACCGTGGAAACTACGGGCTGAGTCGCGAAGCGCTGATAGCGTTCCATCTCCCGCGGATACGTACCCTCATCGCGGCAGGAGTTGACCTCATAGCGTGCGAAACAATCCCAGACCTCGTCGAGGCAGACGCACTTGCATCATGCATTTCGCAATTTCCTCGCGTTTCGTGCTGGATGTCGATGAGCTGCCGCAACGGGACCGAAACCAATGCAGGCCAGACGATAGCTGAGGTAGCAGTCAAACTCAATCAGTATGCTTGTGTTACGGCAATCGGCGTAAATTGCACTGCACCGCAACATATCACCTCGTTGGTTACTATCCTGGCATCGCAGACCACGAAGCCGATTGTGGTCTATCCGAACTCCGGCGAATCGTACGATGCAACATCAAAAACATGGTCTGGCACCGTTACCTGTGCAGATTATGTGACTGCAGCTGCATCCTGGGTCAACGCAGGGGCACGTATTGTCGGCGGGTGCTGCCGCACGACACCGGAGCACATCCGTGCACTTGTCAACTATTTTCAATCTGTTCCGACGCCACGCACCGGAGTTGCGTAATCAGCCTGTCGGGACGCAATCAAGTACGTGCGTAAAAAACGAACCTCGCAGAATGTGCGAGGTTCGTTCGGTATCTTTTAACGGAACGGAGGGGAAGCCAACACCCCGCCGCCGCCGAGGTTCCATGCTTTGTTCGGGCCACGGTCGATGTTGAATGTCGTGTCGGGACCAAGGTTATCGTTATAAATATCGCCGTAGTTTCCTACTTGCGAGATAATCTGGTACGCAAAATCTGGAGAGAGACCGAATTGACTCCCAATTTTGCCATCAACTCCGAGCAATCGCTGTACGCGAGGGTCAGTACTAGAAGAAATGGCTTCGTCGACATTATTGCGGTCGATACGCAATTCTTCTGCATACATGGTCGCGTACACACTCCAACTCACGATGTCGTACCACTGATCATCACCTTCTGCAACGACAGGCCCGAGTGGTTCGCGTGAGATACGGTCACCGAGGACGACATGACTGTCTGGATACTTCAGATTGACGCGCTGCACGGATAATTGACTACTATCACTGGTGACCGCGTCACACTCGCCGTTTGCGTATGCCGCATAGAGCTTTTCGCCATCGATTTCGAGCAAATCAAACGGGATGTCGCGTGCCGCAAAATCATCGCGGAGATTCAGTACGCTTGTGGTCCCGCTGGCCGCACAGATGCGTTTGCCGTTCAGATCTTCAAGGGTTGAAATCCCGCTATCGCTCCGCACCATAAAGGTTTGTCCATCGTGGAATGTCGTGGGTGCAAACATCAGCTGTGCACCATCCCGTGAGGCGGTCCAGGTAGTATTGCGGATAAGCACATCAACCATCTTTGAGCGTACTGCGTTGAAGCGTTCGTTTGGCCCCTCTGCCGTGGTAACAGGGATGTATTCGACCTTCGTTGGGTCACCCAGGACAGCTGTTGCGATAACTTTACAGAAATCGACATCAAAGCCGCTCCAGCGCTTTCGGACCGCATCATACAGACCAAAACCCGGTAAATCAGCATTCACGCCACAGCGCAAAACGCCGCGAGCCTGGACGGCAACAAGCGTAGATTCGCCGAGGTCTGCACCAACCGTTGGTTCCGGCTCTGCAACGGGTTCTGTTGGTTCCTCGAGAGTGACAGCCTCTGGGGTTGCCGTGATAACGATAATCTGTGCTGTGGGCAACGCTTCATCAGCGATTTGCGAGAGTGTGCCGCACGACATCACAAAGAGGCTCACAAGCACTGCCAAACCGACATATCTGCGCTTCATGGCGTTCCTTCTCATTGTTGTACAACCCACATTGTGCCGGTGGGGATCAAATACGTGTCGAAGTCTTTGACGTCTTCGGTAGCGAGGGTCGATAACACATCTGGCGCGAACGACGGTTCAATGACCGCGAGCTCGTATGTACCCATACGGAAATCGTCCACGAATTGTTGCAATGAGTTCACTGTGGTGATGGAGAAGGATTTGCGTTCGACCGTTTGATGTGTCAACGCGTATGTCGGTGCACCTCCACGTATCGACCAGTCACCCATGCTGTCACCCAAAACAACTGTGCCATGGAGCGCAGCGGGTGCTGTAACATTGGCGAATGCTTCGGGGAGGCCTGGAATATACGTAATTTGCATCGATGAAGAACCTGATGCCGTAATGGAAGAAATGAACGCACTCGTGCCGTTGATGTTTTCGCTGAATCCGGCGATGTAATCCGCTATGGTGACCTTCGTTCCATCAGCCCAGCGGCGTTCAGGTATCTCCACGATTCGGTAATACTGAATCACCCGTGTCTGTTTTTCTGTCGCCTCTGTGACACCATTGACCGCATCAAAATAGACTTCCCCGATGTCAATGTCTACGAATGCCTGTTCAGTACCGGTTATCTTGTTTGGCCATATTGGTTTATCAACTTTCATGGTCATCAATGGCGTTTGAAGAAAAGGCAACAGGAGTTCTTGTAGTGCTGGTTGTGTAGATTGTTGGTCAGCGAGTACCGCGATGGAGTCAATTGAAGGTGGTTGTCCCAACTCATAAAACTGCTTGATGAGCGCGTTCGTGTTGTACATCACTTCCTTGTGATTTGCGTTTTTTCTGACAAGCAAAAGGCGATACTCGGGTGCGACAACGAGACACCCGGGATCTGCGCACGGGACATCCGGTTTGAACGTGCCCGGTGCGGATTTCAACGGATTATGCCGGATGAGGCGCGCGTCACTACACGCTGATTGGAGCGCGCTGAATGGCCTGCTCTGCCCGACTTCAATAGCAGTAAACACATTCGGCAACACTGCTGCGACATACGGAATGGTGCGGATGGTATCGAGATTCGCTGTCATTTGTCGTTGTTGTTCGGGGGAAATCATCGGCCAATGCGCTGCGATCAGCCCTTGTTGCGTGCACGTGACATCGACTCCGGTGGGTACCGCAGTGGCTTCCGCAGCCGCCGTCGGCAGGAACACACGCGTTCGTGTCGCACCGACGTCTAGTGAACTAACGCTGTCAGTGGGTATCAGGGGGACCGCACTCGATGGAGTGCTTCCACCGGTAAGGTTCGACATAATCACGACGGCAAGTGCCATGATAATCACCGCAACGGGAATGACAATCATGCGATGTGTCTGGACGTACTTCGTAATGATGGCAACGTAATCTCGTTGTGGGGAGTTCTGTGGTCGAGCTGGCTGTGGGATAGTCGTCGTGACGCGTGGTGGTGGTGTGGGCGATACCAACGGTGCAAGTGTTGGTGTCGATGGGGTCGTTCGCGGTGTTGTCGTTTGTGTATTCCGTGATTGTGGAGGAGGTGGCGAAGCTGGTGCGGGAACAGGGTTCGCCCGCGGCGTTGTCGGTTTTGCCGGGGATGGAGTGTTTGGAGTCGGAGCGGGTACCTGTGGTTTGGAGATGGCGGACGGGCGTAATGGTCCGGATGATGAACTCGGGAGCGGAGGGAGTGGCACTTGCATCTGTACCGTCGCACTCGGTTTCGGTGTGGTGCGTTGCCGCCGTCCGACATTGTAGTCAATCTCGCAGATCACACAATGGCCGTCACTGGGATACCAGTGATCAGTATCATTCGCGCACGGGATGAGTCGTGTTTCGACCATAGCCAACACATTTGCCCAATCCTTGGGCGTCGGTCGAGCATGTGGTTGTGTGAATGCGCGTTCGAATTGCTGTTGGATCAACACAGGCAGACACAACATGGATGGTGCTGCCGGAGGTGGTTCGTAGGGTTGCCCTGCTAAGTAGGGGAATATTCCCTTCGAGATACAGTAAATATGTGCTTGTTCGACATCCGGGACACCCGGTTTTGGCCGGCCCGCAAAGGGATGAAAACCCTGCATCAGGATCTGAAATATCAAAATCGCCAGTCCGAATGCGTCGTGGTTTGGGGTGCGATTGACGCGACTGAAGTCAACGCCCTGCAAATCTGCTGGGGTGTACTCGGGAACACCGACGAGACAACGATGGACCACCCCAGCGCTATCTGTGACCTGCATGGAATCACAATCGACGATAGTAATCAGTGCATCGTCATTGAATAACGCATTCTTGAAGTTCACATCCCCCAGCACATACCCTTTTCGATGAATCGCATCGATGGCAATAGCCAGATTCCGGGCTGTCCGATAGAGATGACGATGGTTGAGGCTCCCATGTTGTTTGGCACGTTGCTGGGGTTGCAAGAGATCATAGAGGTCATCGGATTTTTTGAGTTTGGGCATAATGTAGCCCACAAACTGTTTGCCAGAGTACAGGACTTCCATTGGCCATGCAATAGATACATGGTTGAGGGGCTTGCGGGTAGCGTCTTCTGGTGGGTTTTGCGTCATTGCGACGACTTTGGCAGCCAGTGACGCATTTATGCGATGTGGATGGTATATCTTTGCGACGAGATTTGGATGGCCATGTACGTCAAACACCGCACCCTCACCGCCTTCGCCAAGCTTTTTGGTGGTGGTATATGTGGTGTTTTGCTGTGTGTTGTACCGTGTCATGGGTTATGCGTTGCTCTGTTGCTCGTCGTGCATGACCTGATACCCGTCGACGACGCGATCGAGTCGCCCGGTGGAGGGGTCGATAATAAGACCATGGACGGGGACGTCGCGTGGCAGGAGCGGGTGCTGACGAATAATCATACAGGTGTTTTTAACACTGTCCTCGACATTTGCAAACCCCTTCAAGAAGCCATCGAGATCAATGCCCGATACCCGTAACGTACGTATCACATCGTCTGAGATGCCCCGGTTCCGTGCTTCGGACAAAATCGCCGCGGTATCGACGACACTCATGCCACAGTCGTAGTGTGCGATGACACAGATTTCTTCTGCGCGCAGGGAATATACTGCAACCAAAAGGCTTCGCATCACCGAGCCCCAAGGCGCGGTCACGAGGGCTCCTGCGTTTTTGATGAGTTTTGCATCACCGTTTCGGATGCCGAGTGCTTGGGGTAACAGCTCGACGAGGCGTGCATCCATGCATGCAAGGATTGCTAACCCTTTGTCGGGGAATTTGTCGGTCTGGAGTGCTTCGTACTGCCGTGTTTCCACATACCGCGCATTGTGTTCCAAGATGCTGTTCAAAAGCCCCATCGTATACCTCGTGTGACGGTTGTTGTGAGTAGTATACCAACCATGTACCGTTTGAACGGACTGGACCGTACCTTATGCGTTGTCGCGGTGATTCTCTGCCAACGCGGCCTCAAGATACGTCCGTAGGCGCTGATGAATGGGTTCTGCGACAAAGCGTTCCATCGTTTGCCGCGTGTGCGTTACACCGGGACGCATGATGCGATGGGCTTCGGTGATTGCAATCCCAGGACGGTGATAAGGGATGTACTGCACCATATCGCCACAGCGTATGATGCCAGGGGTAATTACCCGGCAATAGAATCCTGGTCGATCTGCCGCAAAAAACCGTTTGACGAATTGATTGTCCGCCATACGTGCGTTCAGCGATTCGCACGGGGTGCGCGGTGCAGTGACTTCGAGGACGACTGCGCCAATCTGTAAGCGATCGCCGATCGTAAATGTAGCGCTGGTGAGGTTCGATATTGTCAGATTTTCACCGAATATCCCATTTGGTAAGGAGTATCCCAATTCCTTCTCGAAGGCATCATAGTCGGGACGACCGTAGACATACACAGCCTGGTCGACGCCACCATGATTTTTGGTATTTACGATGACATCGCCCACAAGGCCGGCAGAGGTTATCTCGACGGGTTCGTCGGTGGGTGTTTTAAAAATCCCCGACGTGCGGTCGGGACGGGTAGCATCGAATGCTCGTTCTTGACCGATGTTGATACTCAGGACTTGCATATAGGCCTATCTCTGTACTACAGAAGATTCAGGGTCACGCAGGGCAAGGACCAGCGTCATATCGTCGTCTGATTTTTGCCGCATTTTGGGTGTATCGAGGAATCGTTTGAGAGATTCGTCAATGCCAGTGAACGCAGTTTGATCGGCCAACCATGTTTGTAACGGTCTGAAAAAACCGTCATATGCGGCGCCACTTTTGTAGTTGATACACATCGGAGTAACCCCATCCGACAACAATGCGACACCACTGAGGAGTTCGTGGCCGTGACAATACCGCATGTGTGATTGGTAATCGTCGCTGGTTATGGGGGTCGTTGTGTTGATGAACTCACCGTTTTCGGGAATGCTCAGCGTTTTGGCCGGTACATCGGAGTAGAGCCCGACAATGGTCCCATCACCGATGTGCATACTGTACCAGGAGTCGTGTTCGATTACCGCGACGAGCAGCGTGCATGCGTAATCGCGAAGCGCCAAGGTGGTGCGTGCTGCTTCGCGTTCCAATGCGTTTCGAGCACTGTAAAATGCACTTTGTAATGCGTCTTCGTAATTGAATGGGAGCGCCGCAGGCGCTGTTCCTGCGGTTATGGTGCGTGCATTCAACGCACTTTCGACTGCATTGGCATAACTTTCGACGGCGCTGATGCAGGCAATCCGAGATCCTTCATGCGACAATTTTGCTGAACCGAGCCCATCAGACACAGCGATGATGAGTGTGTCACCAAACTGCATGACATAATGGCTATCCTGGCAAGGCATGCCGGTTTTTTCGTGCCCGGTACCGATGATAGAAGCTTTGGCGATGCGCCAGTTCATAGGAGCACTCTCGATACTGCCGGCGCTCTCTGAGCGCCGGCAGCGATAGATTTAGACCTGATTCCAGGTGGGTGGTGCAAGAGGAACTTGCGTGCCTGGTTGGGATTGTGAGACCTTTTGCAAGCTCGAAGAAAGCCAGACGAACATTTCGCGGAAGTGCAAGCCGTTCAACGTGAGTGGTTCACGGGTCGACAATTGCTTCAAGACAGCCATATCGGCTCCTTCGACACCGACGGCAAAAAAGGCAACGCCTTTTTTGTTTTCTTCATCGATGATTCGTGTCGCGGCTGCCTTCCACGCGTCGCCGTCGGTCGGGGCGCCGTCGGTAATCAAGAATACCCATGGTCGGTAGTACGGAGTACCATTGTCTTTGTACAGCTGTTTGCGAAGGGCAAGCATGTCGAGCCCTTGTTGCAGGGCAGCCCCCAAGGGGGTGTCACCGCTCGAAGTCAGTGTCGGTGGCGTAAAGTTCCCAGCAGTCGTAAAGTCTTGGACGAGTTGGGCAGGACCAAAGGTGACAATCGCTATTTCGACACGGGATTGGGCGACCGAATCCGATTGCAACGCATCACGGAAGGCGACAAGGCCTTGGTTGAGTTGGTTGATTTTTTCTCCATGCATCGAACCGGATGTGTCGAGAATCAGTACACAGGCACAACGAGGATCGGGATTGGTTGGGTCAAAACTGACATCAGGAATGGAAGTCATTTGTGCTCCTTCTATTGTTCGTGACACAGACGTACAGGTACGTTTATTTGTTGCATAGCAGGATGGTATCATAGCCACAGTATTGCGTCGTGAGGGAATTATGATTCAACGATTCATTGACACATTCAAAGATGCACTGCGACGTTCACAGGGCAAAGAAGCGTTATATGCATCCTTTACGGGTGCAATTGCAGATATGGTGTTGACTCCACAGGAAATCATGGCATTGCGGAGCGACGTTAGTACACATGGATTGACTGCGGATGATGTGCGCGAAGTCGGCACGCGCATCCTGCAAGATGTCGCAGTGGCAGTCAAAAAGGACGGGATGCTCAGTGATAGTGAGATCAAGACAATCAACGAGATTGTTGCGTTGACACAAATTGCACCCGAGACCGTCGGTGCACTCATGCAAACACTGCTTACGCAGCGCAAACTCTACGAAATTTCGCGGGGTGTCATTACGCCGATCCACAATACTGGGGTTCAGTTACGTCCTGGTGAAAACGCGTATTGGTCAGAACCAGTCGGGCTCTATGAAGAAAAAGTCATCCGCCGCGAGACGGTAGGAGGCAGTCGTGGAGTCTCTTTTCGCATCATGCGTGGGGTATCGTACCGGATAGGGAGTAGCCGTGGACAATCCGTCCCGGTAACCGCAACGGTCGAGGTCGCGCGGGGAGATTTGGTGATTACGTCGCAGCGGGTGATTTTTAAAGGAGATCGCCGCACGATGGCGTTTGCGCTCGACGATGTCATCGGTGTGGACCCATACACCAATGCAATCGTATTGCACGTCGAACGACTCAAACAGCCTGCTCAATTCCGCTATATCAATACCGAATCTGCCGAATTGGTTGCCCAAATAGTGGCTTTTGTGCTGCGTTAAGTGGGGATTTTCGCGGTTCCTTCGACGACGTCTGCGAGTGACGTTTTGTCGAGAATATTGGTCATTGCCGTGCGCACATCCGACATCACCGCACGGAGTTTACAGGTTGCTTCATCTGGGCAATTGCAGGCTTCGTAGGCAATTTGCGACACACAACTGATTGGTGCGAGCGGGCCGTCGAGCGTGCGGATGATTTTGCCCAGCATAATGTCTTTGGCAGGCTTGGCGAGTGAATAGCCACCACCGATGCCCATTTTGCTATGCAGTAATCCGGCGTTTTTGAGTGCGAGCAAAATCTGCTCCAGGAATTTGACGGGGATGCGCTCTTGCGCGGCGATGGCTTTTATCTGCATGATGCCGTTGTTGCTGGTATCGCTCGCGAGCAAAATCATCGCTCGTAGTCCATACTCACCGCGCTTTGAAATACGCATTGTCGTTCCTCGTGCGTCACCCAGCACCATGCGGTGCTGGGTGACTGTGCTGTTCTTACAACCGAATCGCGTGACCGGCAGCTGCAGAGCGGTAGATGGCATCGACGATGTCGGTGACCTGCAGTGCTTGTTCAGCGGTGCAATTTGTGGGTTGTCCGGTCTTGATGGCGTTGATGAAATCTGCTGCTTGTCCGATACCCGGTTCTTCGTTTTCGTTGGGCATCCAGTCTGGTGACCAGCTGACGAGCATATCGTGTTGGGCTTTATTGATTTTGAGCGGGAAGACGTCTAACCCTGCTTCGGTACCAGACAGCGATATGGTCTCTTTTGTTTCAGGGACATTCAACGCCCACGAACATTCGAGCAACATCGTCGCCCCGTTCTCGAAGCGAACAAACGCCGCAACCTGGTCTTCGACGGTGAATTGCTGGTAGTTCCACTGGCCCCATGGGTTCACGTTGGGTTTGGTGCCGAGGTGTTGGGACAATGTCGCTGAAACCTCGATCGGCTTGGGATTGCCGAGCAAGTAGAGTGCACTATCGAGGGTGTGGACCCCGAAGTCGATCATTGCACCACCACCTTGGATGTCTTTGTGGACAAACGATCCCCACGAAGGGATGCCGCGGCGACGCAGTGCATTGACACGGACCATGTAGACGTGCCCGAGTTCACCGCTACTGATGACCTTTTTGGCCGCTTTGACTTGGGCGCGGTGCCGATAATGGAAGCCGATTGTCAGGAGTTTGTTGTTTTTTTGTGCTGCCGCAATCATTGCACGCCCTTCGGCAGGGTCCAGTGCCATGGGTTTTTCACACAACACATTGATTCCTGCGTTCAGTGCATCGATTGTGGCTGGTGCATGGAATTTGTTTGGGGTACAGACGACCACACCATCGAGGCGCTCACGCGCAAACATCTCTTTGTAGTCCGTGTACAGACCAGAGATCCCAAATTGCGCACCGACTTCTTCGAGTGATGATTGGACGACATCGGCAATGGCGACGACGTCGCAGTCGGAATTCTTGGTAAAACACGGCAAATGTCTGTTTCGGGCGATTCCACCAGTCCCGATGACGCCGATACGCACCTTACTCATCGCTCACCTCTTTGTGTCTAGCCAGGTCCATAACTATTGTAGACCATTCCGTTCGGCTGATATGGAGCGTTGCCGAATGCCAAGATGGGGAAGAAGATGTATGGGAAAAAGAGTAATCCGAGCGTGAACCAGACGGTTTTGCCGAACACACGAGAATACCCATGCGTCATCCGTACCCCGTACACCGTCAAAATGATGGATATCAGGACCGACACCACAAATACCCAGCCCGGTTCGTTTTTGGGCGCAGATAGAACAAATTGTTCATACAAGGAAAGAAAAAACTGGGCAGTGCTTGCGAACAGAATGACCCAACCCCAGAGCGCAGGGCGTCGAATGACGCGTAATTGGACAAATGTGGCATAGATAGGAATCAGCACTGCCCAACCTGGCTGCCCGGCTTTTGTGTTGATGACCCATTGTGAAACAACGAGGATGATACCGAGGACGAAAAAGATTGCAAGGAGACAGACCGCTGCGGTGACACCGATGACCGAATACAGTTCATTCATACGCATACCTCGTGTGCTGAAGGGTGTTCTGCTTAATCGTGGTGATATGTCGCGTTACCAAAGGCAAGAATAGGGTAAAAGACATATGGAAGCAGGATCAGCCCGATGGCGAACGCGGTGCCGCGACGGAATCGGCGTGCCAAACCTAACTGTACGAGCACATACAGGACAAACACAATCAGTCCGACAAGCCCTGTCGTGCTCGATTGGGCAGTTTGTTCTGACGTGACTTGCGACGTCCCGAACGTTACCAGCAATGCATAGATAATGGCAAAAATCGTCCCTTGACCAGAAATCTTGGCCCATTGGAATGGGCTCACCAACGGGATAAATGCATAGAGACCAGTACGACCAGCTTTGTTGAAAATCTTCCAGAGTGATACGACGATCACCAGAAAAATGCTGAACACTCCGCCCATGAGACAAAGAATGGTGGAAACACCGACAGCAGAAGCAATGGAATCCATACGAGCACCTCATATCTTGACTGTTAAACCAATACAACGACGACTGTGTAATTTTGTTGCATGTTGGTATAATAATTGAATATCCACTTACTGATGAGGCACATAATGGACTTCAGTGCGTTGTTTACGGTTGAACATCTGGTCACGTTGCTTACGTTGACTGCACTCGAAATTGTATTAGGGATCGATAACGTAATCTTTATCGCTATTTTGTCTGGTCGATTACCCAAAGATCAACAAAATAGTGCCCGTCAAATCGGTCTC
>JBJONV010000191.1:0-5509 GCA_046051665.1 Chloroflexota bacterium | reverse complement strand
CTGTGCCTCACGTATCACCCCTTCCGCATCATCAACTCCTGCTGCATCACCGACGGCACGGTTGACGCCCAGTGTCACACCAAAACCAATTGCGTCGTATGTCTTCCCGGTTGCAAACAGTGCGGTCACATATGGCAGGGAGCATCACGATTACCCCGCTACAGACATCTTCTGCGATCGGGGCAGTCCGTTCGTAGCCGTCACCGATGGGATCGTCGATGCCATCGTGGCCATCGACGCGTGGGATCCAAATACGGATATTCCCGCGGATCGAAGCGGTCTGGCAGTAGCGATCATTGGTACCGACGGAGTGCGTTATTATGGCTCGCACCTATCATCGATTCGCGCCGGTCTCGCCGTCGGTCAGACGGTCCGCGCGGGGGATGTTTTGGGATTGACCGGCGCGTCAGGGAATGCACGCTATACGCCACCACATCTGCACTTCGGTATTTCGCAGCCGAGCACTGCTGACGATTGGGAGGCTCGGCGCGGCCAACTCTCACCATATCGATTTTTGCAGGCATGGCAAAACGGGGAACCGCTGACACCGACATTTGATCCGTGAGGCACAGGAGTAATATATGCACATCGTCGTATTCGGTAGCATCAATATGGATTTGGTAGCGCATGCACCGCGCATTGCACGTCCGGGCGAAACACTGTTCGGTACTGACTTCCGGACTGTCCCGGGTGGCAAAGGCGCCAATCAAGCCGTCGCTGTAGCCAGACTCGGTGGAACAGTCCAGATGCTCGGTGCAGTCGGCGATGATGGCTTTGGCACCGAACTCAACGCAAGTCTCGCGTCGTATGGAGTCGACACCCGTGCCATCGTGACCAGCCCCGGCGCTTCTGGAGTTGCGTTAATCTTGCTCGATGCGCAGGGCGAAAACAGCATTACGGTCATATCGGGTGCCAACATGCGGCTCACCCACATGCATCTCGATGCACTCGTGCACGCACTCGATGGTGCAACGCACCTCCTCTTGCAGCTCGAAATCCCACTCGAGCTCGTGGTCGCCGCTGCGCAGCTCGCAAAAGCGCGTGGGATCACGGTCATCCTGGACCCAGCACCAGCACCGGCTACCGGAATACCCGCTGAACTCTATCGAGACTGCGACATCATCACCCCCAACGAGACAGAGACTGCCCTTTTATCAGGGGTTGACCCCATCGACAAGGCCCACTGCCAACGTGCAGCAGACATCTTGCACACACGGGGAAGTAAAGATGTCATCATTAAACGTGGCGCGCAGGGGGTCTATTGGAGTCGAGCGGGCGTAGGTACGGCATTGGCGGGGTTCGTCGTACCCGTTATCGATACGGTCGCCGCAGGGGATTGCTTCAATGGTGCACTGGCGGTGGCATTGTCCGAGGGGAACGACATGCCGACTGCAGTGCGCTTCGCGGCTGCTAGTGCAGCACTGTCTGTGACGAAGTCAGGCGCACAACCATCAATGCCCAGTCGCGCAGATGTCACGGCGTTTTTGACCGCCTACCGCGGATAAGCGCTATTTTTCGGTGCGTTGCCAGCTCACCCGCTCTTCGGAGCGTATCGTGCCGTGTTTGTCGGTTTTTTGCCAGAACGTCCGGCGTGCCGTCACGGTGGTCTGTGCGGAAGCAGGCTGTGATGCTGATTGTGACTTGGTCAACGCCCGCGTTGCAGACTGTGCGAGGTTCTGCTGCACAACCCGGATGACGACTTGCGCCACCATTACCAACGCGCCCATCGCCACACTGCGTACGACGGGGTGCGTCAGGTGTTGGCGGAGCGCAGCAGGCAGGAACCGCTGCAGAGGCTGCGGCAACGAACGCTCGATAGGCGAACCACAACTGTTGCAATACGTCGCCGACAAGGCTTGGCTCGCGCGACACTGCGGACATATTCGTTCCACCGGATAACTCATACTCCCCCCTCTGCATGTGGCAACGCAGCTGACTGCATCCGCTGTACGGCTACCCCTCCAGACTGCAGTGTCTCGGCAGCGTCGATTTTGGTACTGATATAGGCATAACCGATGTGACCAAGGACATCGCTGCATGCTACACGCGTAATCGTTCCCGCATCGCGGCCATCGCTTGTGGTGAGCGGTGCGGGTGTTTGCACAGCAGCATCAAGGGTGATGCGTTCGAGTGTTTTTGCGCGGCGCCCGCGGCTTTCCATCCGTGCAATGATCTCTTGGCCGACGTAGCAACCCTTCGCACTGTGTATGGCATGGTCAAGCCCACTTTCGAGCGGGATGTAGTCGAGGCTGACTTCGCTTCCAAACGCAGGCACACCGGATTCGAGCTGCCACAACGACAAGTGCGCAGAATCGAGCTGCGGGATGATGCTGCGATCGAGGCTTCCAACAGCAGCGGCAATCGGCTCCAGGATGCGCCAACCATCACCACCGAGGGGAGCGATGCGCACACACAATGTGTCGTGCCAACGCAACGCACCCCACAGTGGAATCGTGCGACTATCAAGGCCTGTTTGAGACGCGAGCCATGCGGTTGCGCCGTTGCCATAGAGTGCATACTGCCGATGACTCTGTGCTGCAGGGGCAAGCGTGACGCGATCGTTGAAAAAGATATTCTTCTTGAGATGTGTATAGACCGTCGGACCTTGTCCCTGACTCGCAAATACCCACACCTCAGGATCTGCATTGACGACATGGAGCAGGTCAAGGGAACGGCCAATAGGAGTCGTCAAAACCGTCTGACACCCCGTAAGTGGGGTGAGTTGTGTCATATGGTTGGTGCTCAACCGGTGCAGAAGCGGCAACGCATCGGCACCGGTCATACGCATACGTCCGTGATTGTTTTCGTCATACCAATGCAGAGAATGCTCGACAGGAGGGTGAAAACGTTCCATGGTATGATGGTCCTACTAGGCTAAAAGAGAGTAACGCGTATGCAAACACCGCCACACACCGCACGCGGGGGAATCTGGGTCGTCGGGCAGTTCATTTTGCTGGCGCTCCTGCTCGTTGTTGGACAACTGCAGTCCTGGCGATTCCCGACGGGGCTTGTGTCGACGGTGCTCGGTGCGCTCTGCTGTGCACTCGCTCTCGGGTTCGGGTGGCGTGGTTTTGTGAACCTTGGCCGCAATCTCACCGCATTCCCCAAGCCGCTCGATACGGGTGAGCTTGTTACCACTGGCGTCTATGCTATTGTACGACATCCCATCTATACAGCAGTGTTGTCTGGATGCATCGGGTATGTATTGTTGTGTGGGAGTTGGGCTGCTGCGGGAATCACCGTCATCCTGGGCATCTGGTTCGAATACAAATCGCGTGCCGAAGAGCGCTTTTTACGACAACGATTCCCTGCGTATGCAGCATATGCACAATCCGTCAAAAAATTCATCCCGTTTATCTATTAGGGTCACGCTATGCACGTCAGTCCCGGAGCAATCCACATACATTCACAACATTCCGATGGGAGTGGGACCATCCCCCATATTGCACGGGCAGCACGCAATGCCGGCATCGAATGGCTGATTATTACTGACCATGACACGCTCGATGGACGAGCCGAACAAGGGTATATCGACGGCGTGTTGACGTTAGTCGACCAAGAGATTACCCCTTTTCACAATCATTATCTGGGACTGAATGCCGATCGCGTAATTGCGAACACCCTGCCACCACAACAATTCATCGACCAGACCTACGAGGCGGGCGGCTTTGGCATCATCGCACATCCAGACGAGCAGACCTATAACGAATTCAAAGGGCTGTTTCGCTGGGATGATTGGAACATCAACGCGCCGACCAATATGTCGGGCCGCAGTACCGGTATTGAACTGTGGAATTTTATGAGTGATTGGGGCGAACAGCTTACCCCCAACAACAAAGAATTCTTGTATGCATTCCCACAGCGTGGCCTCCGTGGCCCCACGAAAGCAACCCTCGAATGGTGGGATGCACTTAATATCGCGGGCAAACGCACATTCGGGATATGGGGACTCGACGCGCACGCATTTTTGCGTCCGTCGCCATTTGGCCGATTGCAGGTTTTTTCGTATGAATGGTCCCTGAAAACGCTGACGAATTATCTGTGGTTACCCGAAAAGCTCCCCGGCAACATGAACTCTGCCATGCGAATGGTGTATGGTGCACTCGCGCAAGGGCGCAGTTATATGGTAAACCGCCTCGAAGGCGATTGTCCGAACCTCGAATTCGTGGCTTTCCGCGGTGCAGAACGCTGGTATGCAGGCGACATCGCATCGCTCCGGGAAGGGCCGATTACCCTCAAAATCGATATCGGCAGCGATGCACCGGTCCGCCTCATCCACAATGGCACAGAAATTCAATCCGGCCGCCGCACGATTTTGACGACCATCAACGCAAGCGGCGTGTATCGACTCGAAGCACGTAAATCACGTACGCCGTGGATCATGAGCAACCCGATTTATATTACCCGCTGATTCCTGGCAAGGCGGGCACGGGTTGCATCGGTGCGGGAGTTAACAAAAAGAACAAAATTAATAGTGCCACAATTGCGAGAACGATTCGCCGCCACCCAATCGTCGTGACATCATCGAACGGCGCCGGGTGACGCGGGTTGGACAAGGTTGCAATCATCCCCCATACCAACCACGTATTGTCGACAAAAATACCCAACAGTAAGCAAAATGCAATCGCCCCGTATGCCAAATAAATGGATTTCGGTCCGAGTAATGCATATGCTGCATGTCCGCCATCGAGTTGCCCGATGGGGAGCAAGTTAAACATCGTAACGAGCAACCCGATCCACGCTGCGAATGCAACATCGTTCAGTTGTACATCCATACCGTTATACGGCAGCATTTGCCCAAAAACGAGGAGTTTTGCCAGGATGTAAAACGCAGAGTTCCCTTCTTGGATGTATCCGGTTGTTGGAGCAGGCCCGACGGTGGAATGCTGCAAGCCATAGATCAGCAACGGGACTGCTACGAGCAACCCTGCAAAAGGCCCCGCTAAACCGACGTCCAAAAGCATCCGACGATCGCGCATCGGCTCCCGCTGGACGATGACGGCACCGAGGGTCCCCGTGAAACTTAACGGCGGTGGCAGGGGAATGAAGTACGGCAGGCTTACCGGTGCCCCGCGCCAGCGGCCAACCAGGTAATGCCCCATTTCGTGGGTTGCCAAAATCCCGAGCAACGTCGCAGCAAACGGCCAGCCCGCCAAAATCTGGCTTGGATGTGCAAATACGTCGATGCCATGATAGAGCGCGCCACACGCGAGACACGAGATAATCGTCGCCAACAAAAGAACAGCCGCAACCAGCCAGCGGGTAGCAGTCACCGGTGGCAAACCAGCCACAAAGATTACCTCGACCGATGCAGGGTTACGTCCGTCTGGGCGCATCCAGATGGTATACCCGTCGCTCCGTGCACGTGCTTGGAGCAGGGCAAAAAATTGCTGTGAAGGACTCTTTGGGGTGGCATTCATGACATATTGCGTCGTGTCGTTGCGGGTCCAGTGGACGGTACAAATACCTGCGCACAGACGTTCAATATCCGGGGGTGTTAACGGCTCAG
>JBJONV010000190.1:0-3294 GCA_046051665.1 Chloroflexota bacterium | reverse complement strand
AGGACGCAGAGGAGGATTCGATGACCTGGTTTGATATACTCATCCTGCTGGTACGGTGTCTCGTACTGGCACTCGCAGCGGCAACATTGTTTGCCTACTTCACCCTGTTCGAGCGACGGCTTCTGGCCAAGTTCCAACACCGCGTCGGTCCGAACCGCGCTGGCTTCATCCCGATGCCCGGCGGCAAGAAACTTTTTGGTGGGTGGCTCCAGCCTGCAGCTGACGCAGTCAAGCTGTTCCTCAAAGAAGACGTCATTCCTGCGATGGCCGACAAATGGGTGTACGTCCTCGCTCCTGCGTTTGCGGTCATCCCAGCACTCATCATCTGGGTAGCCATTCCCTTGGGGACATGGCCTGACGGCATGGGTGGGAACTGGTTGCACTATGCACCCATGGATGTCGGCGTTCTGTACTTGTTGGCCGTTACGTCTATCGGCGTCTATGGCATCGCAATTGCAGGCTGGGCTTCCAACAACAAGTACTCCATGATTGGTGGCGTCCGTGCATCAGCCCAAGTCATTTCGTATGAATTGGCGCTGGGGATGGCGATTCTGGCGGTTGTCATGCAAAACAGCACATTCCGCACCGAAGAAATCGTCACTGCACAAGGACAGATCTGGAATATCGTTCCACAATTCTTAGGGTTCATCATCTTTTTGGTCGCCAGCACTGCAGAAGTCGTCCGATCACCGTTTGACCTGGTCGAAGCCGAACAAGAACTCGTCGGTGGCTACAACACCGAATACGGTTCGATGAAGTTTGCGCTCTTCTTCATGTCGGAATACGTCAAACTCATCGCTATGAATGCCATTGCTGTCACCCTATTTTTGGGCGGCGGCAACTTCCCCGGCATCGAGACATTGGTTGCAGCACTCAAATCCAGCAGCGGCGATACCGTTGCATACGCTGTACAGGGTCTGCTCACACTCGGGGCATTCCTTCTCAAAACAACAGCATTGTCGTTCTTGTCGGTGTGGGTCCGTGCATCGGTCCCACGCGTGCGCTACGACCAACTGATGCACTTGGGCTGGAAGGTATTGCTCCCACTGGGCTTGTTCAATGTGGTGATAACGGCAGTCTTCGGGGTCTTATTCCCTGCAGAGAGCCTCATCGCCAAAATAATCATGTGTGTGATCGGCGTCCTCGCCGTCGTCATCGTATCTGCTACTGCGACACCAAAGCATGCCAAGCGTGGCGTGACGATGGTCAATCCATCTACAGGGAACTAGAGAGGGTCACATGCTAGGAGCATTCTTCAAAGGCTTGGGCACGACGTTCAAGTACCTGTTTAAAAAGCCCGTTACGGTGCAATACCCAGAAGAAAAACGGCAAGTGCATGAGCGCTTCCGCGGTCGTCACCAACTGAATCGATTCTCAAACGGTATGGAACGCTGTATCGGCTGTTCATTGTGCGCAGCTGCCTGCCCTTCAGATGCAATTCTGGTGATCCCGGCAGAAAACAATCCGGCAGCGCCGAATTCTCCGGGCGAACGCTTTGCAGCACGATATGAGATCAACATGTTGCGCTGTATCTTCTGTGGCTACTGCGAAGACGCCTGCCCCACCAACGCCATCACCCTCGAGCACCAGTACGAACTGTCGTTCTACGACCGCAAGTCTGCTATTTACGACAAATCGATGTTGCTCGTCCCCATGGAAAAAGGACATGGCGAAATCCCACCGGTGTTGACACAGATGAATCGGCGCCCCAGCCCGCCGGCTCAGATTGACCTGTAAGGGGGCCAGCATGGATTTATTGCTTTTTGGGATTCCCGCACTCGTCGCTGTTGTCGGTGCCATCGCAATGCTCCTGAGTCGGAATGCAGTACATAGCGCGTTGTACTTGTTGATGAACTTCGCTGCTATTGCCGTGTTGTACCTCTTGCTCCAGGCGCCGTTCTTATTCGCAACACAGCTTATTGTCTACGCAGGCGCAATTATCGTGCTGTTTTTGTTCGTTGTTATGCTCCTCGGCGCAGAACGCGACGAAGACACACCGAACGCCAGCCCGTGGCAGAACCGTGGAGCATTCATCGGTGGGATGATCTTGCTCGCCGAACTCGTCTATCTGTACATCAAAAACCCAGGCTCGGTGCCGATCGCTGCAGATCTCGACAATGGGTTTGCTGCACCTGCAGAGGTTGCCAAAGCATTGTTTACGACACATCTCTTGCCCTTCGAAATCGCTTCGTTCGTGTTGCTGACGGCCCTCATCGGCGTCGTTGTGCTCCACCAACGCCGTAGCTAAAGGAACGCAGCCAATGGTCTCGACACTCATGTATGTCGCACTGAGCGCATTCCTCTTTGTTATCGGGGTACTCGGTGTCACCCTACGGAAGAGCGCTTTGATGGTCTTTATGTCGGTCGAACTGATGTTGAATTCAGCGAACCTCGCGCTCGTCGCATTCGCAAATCAATGGAAGTCCGTCGACGCACAAGTGATGGTCTTTTTTGTCATTACCATTGCCGCGGCTGAAGTCGCTGTGGGATTGGCATTGTTGGTCATGATCTTCCGTCGGAAGAACACAACCGACATCGATTTGATGAACACGCTCCGGGGATAGGATCCGATGCCGTGCCGTGCACGGCTACCGAATGCAGAGTAGCTCATGACGCAACTATCTTGGTTTATCGCGTTAATACCCGCAATCCCACTGCTTGGTTTCCTGCTGAATGCCCTCTTTGTCAAAAGCGAAAAGGCCAACGGCATTGTTGCCAGTGCAGCAGTAGCAGCAGCCTTCGGCGCCGCACTTGCTGCCGTAGTCGGACTCAATAGCCTCGACGAGGCCTCCCGTCAAATAAGCATTCCGCTCTGGCAGTGGCTCGTCGTCGGCAAACTCGACATCGCGTTTGGCTTGTACTATGACCCATTGACCGCCGTAATGACATTGCTTATTACCGGCGTGGGCACATTAATTCACATCTTTTCGATTAGTTACATGCATGGCGATGCACGTCCACGACGCTACTTCGCCTACTTGAATCTTTTCGTCTTTTCGATGTTAATGCTGGTCATGTCCGACAATCTGCTGGTACTCTTCCTCGGTTGGGAAGGTGTCGGCCTCTGTTCGTTCTTGCTTATCGGCCATTGGTTCGAGCGCAAATCCGTCCAACCCGGGATCGTCCCAAGCGAAGCAGCCGCCAAAGCATTTGTTGTCAATCGTATCGGTGATGCCGGTATGTTGTTGGCGATGCTCCTGATTTTGTCACGCTTTGGCACGCTGTCGTTCTTTGGTCCCGATGGCAACTCTGGCTTCTTCAGCAAACTTTCAGAGATGTCATTTACGATGGTGA
>JBJONV010000189.1:0-7378 GCA_046051665.1 Chloroflexota bacterium | reverse complement strand
TCCGGCGACACACATTGCGTTGCTCTCGGCCACGACACCGCTATGGGTCGCACTCCTGGCACACTCCATGTTAGGTGAACGTATCACACGACGGGTAATAGTGGGGATTTTCATTGCCGTCTGTGGGATGTTTTTGGTATTGAATCCTCAGAGCAGCGCATCCGTCGGGTGGGGTGCATTCATCGGGTATGTCATCTACATCGTGAGTGCATTTTGCTGGGGTTTATACAATGTCATGGGGCGTTCAGTCATGCAAACGCATCCACCGGTCCCCGCAACAGCCGCAGCAACGTTCTATGGGGTGGTTTGTCTTTTGCCGTTTGCCATCGGTGAATACGCATTCGGTCTGACGACACATATCACATTCGCTACGGTTTCTGGTATTCTCTATACAGGTTTGTTGGTCACCGTTGTAGGCTACCTAGCGCTCTTTTGGGCACTACAGCGTGCGACCTCGGGCAAGGTATCAGCGATGATGTACTTCCAACCCATCGCTGGTGTTGCGGTCTCATGGATCTGGTTACAAGAGCAACCAACCATGCTGTTTTTTGTCGGGTCCGCATTAACGTTACTCGGTGTCTGGTTTGTCACCAGCCAAAAAACCGCACCCGAACCGCTTGTCGCAGCTACCGAGCAATGACGCTCGCCACTCGATGGCATTGCCGCCAAGGAGCATACAATGAACGTCTTATTTGTTGCCGCAGAGGCAGCGCCCCTCATGAAGGTCGGCGGTCTGGCAGATGTCGCTGGTGCCCTTCCCAACCAACTCGTCCGCGACGGCGTTGATGCAGCACTCGTGATGCCCCTATACAAAAAAAACCGTCATTTAATCACTACTTCACTGCCCGTCACAGCGACATTCTTGGCTCTCGGTGAACGCCAAGAAGAGTGCCGAATATATCTTCTGCACGATGCAGACGGTACCAAACGCTATTTGCTCGACATTCCTGCAGCGTTTGAACGTGATGCTGTCTACGGCGAATTCGACGATGACGCACGTTTCATCTTGTTCGCACGGGGCGTCATGCACCTGATACAGTTCCTCCGCGAAGTCCAGAGTTGGAATACCGATGTTGTCCACGCCAACGACTGGCATACGGCCCTCGTATTGGCGTACATGCGGACGCGATATAACTACACCTTTGGTCACATCGCAACGGTTTTCACCATCCATAATCTGGCCTATCAAGGGGAGTATGGCGGGTGGTCGCGCCACTTGGCTGGACTCGACGAGTGGGGCGGTGTCGAACACCATGCCGGGTTACCGGGTGATACCTTCAACTTTATGGCGCGTGGCCTCTTGGCAGCAGATATGATCAACACCGTCAGTCCGACCTATGCCAACGAAATCATGTCACCTGCATACGGCGAACGGCTCGATGGCGTCATCCGCAGCTTGCGCGATCGGCATAGTGGCATTCTCAATGGCATCGACACAGTGATGTTTGACCCCGCCGGTGATCCTTCTATCGCAGCCACATATTCCGCCGATAACCTGAGTGGCAAAGCCCGCTGCAAAGCCGACATCCAACACCACTTCGACCTGCCTGTCGATCCGAGCGCTCCGTTGGCCGGCATTGTCTCGCGACTCGCCTCGCAAAAAGGGGTTGATCTGCTGGATGCCGCGTTGCCCGCGATATTTGCATCGACGAACCTGCAACTCATCGTGTTAGGGAGTGGCGAGCCCCATTGGGAAGAGCGCATGCGCGAACTCGCAGCCCGGTTCCCTACCCGCATGGCCGTCCACATCGGCTTTCACGCGGCACTTGCCAATCGTATCTACGCAGCCAGCGACTTCTTTTTGATGCCGTCGCGCTTCGAACCCGGTGGCCTCGGACAGCTCATTGCGATGCGCTATGGCGCATTGCCAATCGTCCGTGCCGTCGGTGGCCTCAACGACACCGTGCGTGAGGGAGTACATGGCAATGGCTTCCGCTTTACCGATTACACGCCTGAAGCGCTGAGCGACGCGGTGCGGCGGGCGCTCCAATGCTATGCCAATCAGACGACCTTCCAGGCTATTCAAATGCGCAATATGCGCGAGGATTTCAGCTGGCAGCGCTCCTCAAAAGCCTACATTGCGCTCTACCAGCATGCGATAGCACGCCACAAAGGAGCCACGTTGTGACACAGCCACTCATCGCCGTCGTGATGGGGTCACATTCTGACTGGGAAGTGATGAAACACTGCGTCGCCACGCTCGAAGAACTCGGCGTACCGCACCTTACCCAGGTTGTGTCGGCACACCGGACCCCAGATCTGTTGTTTTCGTTTGCAGAAAACGCTGCACCGCGTGGATTGCGTGCAATTATCGCCGGCGCAGGCGGTGCAGCGCACCTCCCCGGGATGATAGCCGCCAAAACACTCGTCCCGGTCTTCGGCGTCCCGGTACCCAACGGGGCAATGAATGGGGTCGATGCCGTCTGGTCCATTTTGCAGATGCCCGCCGGAGTCCCGGTCGGCACATTGGCAATCGGCAAGCCTGGTGCGATTAATGCAGCACTACTCGCCGCTGCCACATTAATCCATGATCATCCCGTAATCGGACACGCGTTGGCTGCCCGTCGGGCACGCGCTGCGGCACTCGTATCCGACCACCCCGATCCCCGCTATCCTGCACAATAACGGCACAAAAAAACCACGCTCCCCGGCAATGCGGGGGAGCGTGGTTTTTTTGTCATCGACCGTAGCGCCAGGCGTAATAATGTTGACCGACATTCCCCATTTCCACTTGGAACCCGGCACTATTACTCGGGGTATAGGTCAAAATACGCCGTTCGAACGCCTGTACCAACGTCCAGCGTGGTACCCCGGCAATGTTTGTTTTGATCCAATAGGCATCGGTAATCGGATAACCGAAGGTAAACACCCAGTCAAACAACGGGGCAACGGTATAGTCACTGCCCGTGTAGACCAAGCCTGACTGTCTCAAAAACGTCTCAAACACATCGGGAATGTTATGCCCTGTTTCAGCGATATAGCGCGTATTGAATACATCCGCAGGCGGTGCAATAGTGGCCAATGAGCCGTCTCGTCGCATCTGCAGGGTCAGTTTTTCTCCGTTTTTCGGTGGTTGATACGTCGATACCACTGCCAACGTTGCATATCGCGGTGCGTCGCTATTCACCACAGCGGGATCACCCGCCAAAACTTCTTCTGACGGGGTGCGTTGTACGAAGGACGATTCACCGGTCTGCATCCGACCGGTCATCAATTCCATCACCAGCAGTCCGTTGGTCACATACCACGTAGACGAACGATTGGCAGAAGGATCGTTGATTTCCATGCGTGATTTATCAAAGTACTGTACCAAACGCTGCCCGCCGTTGTACGCTTCGAGCATGCCGTCACCCATGCGCGGACCCCAAATCCACGAACGCGTCGCCCGACCCTGCTCGACGGCAAGATCACCACGCTGCCAGAGTGACTTCATTGCCCGATCCGCAAAACCCGGCTGAATGACCGGCGTAGGATCTTTGAATGCTGCGATTTTCTCGCGCGTGATGTCGAGGTATGTCGAGCCATAGTTGTTGCTCGGCTCGATAGAACTCCCTTCAAACCATTCATTCCAGCTGGTAATCACGGCATAGGGTGCGTTGTACGAACGTGCGACATCCCAACCACTGCGGTAATAATTCCCATCGTCACGGGCCTTCTTGTGGCCACCCCGATAGCGCATATCGTCATACCCTGGCATAACGGTGGCAAATGCGGGTTTCGCTGCGCCTCGACTGGTGTTGTACTCCCCCAACTTGCGCATGTACGACGACATTGCCTTGCCGGAAGATGACTCCCAGGTAATGTCATAGAAGTGGAGTGCGTCGAACACATCAAGCAATCCGAAGTTCACACCACCGCCCAACCAATACTGAGCGCGGTTCGGGTCGATATCGTCACGAAGTTGTTGCCAGGCACTTTTGCTCCCGACACCCCCAGGGAGGATGGTATCGTTCCAAAAGACAAACACTGGCTTGTTGTCGATTTTCATATATGCAGAGCTGGACATGTAGCCCATCATCTCACGCATATTTTTGCGGATGTTTGCGTTGCTTCCTAATGTCGGATCGCCGACCGGATCTACACTAAAAGCCACCGAGAACCCACCAATCGACTCGGCAACGCTCAACACTTTGGCACAGCTATAGCGCCATGTACAAAAAAAACCATCAATACCCGCGTCTTTGGCTTGTTGGATTTGGCGCCGTATCACGGCCTCGGACTTACTATCATAGAGTTCCGGTGGTCGGTCACTCATCCGACTCGGATCCCAGCTCAGCCGATTCCACCAACTATAGTAGTACGCGTAGACCTTTTTGTCCGATGCCGCTTGGGTCGGCAGCGCTGCTGGGATCATTGCGCCAATCATTGCACACAACACGAGAAATGAAAACATCCGCATCATTGTCATGCCTCCTGACAGGGTAGTCCTTCGTGTTGCACACACTGTTCTATAATACCGGTTATTGCACAGCAAAGGAAACAGCATGCCGACGCAGCCTATCGTAGGAATTTTGGGAGGCGGACAACTCGCCCAAATGCTCGCACTCGCTGCGCTCCCACTCGGTATCCGCTGTCACGTCTACGAACCCGACACGGCTGCTCCGGCACGGTTGTGCGCGGTCCATCATTGCGCGGCATACGATGATTGGCACGCACTACAGGTATTTGCAGATGCAGTCGATGTCATTACCTACGAGTTCGAAAACGTCCCCACAGCATGTGTCGAATTTCTTGCGGCTCGCAAACCAGTCGCCCCCGGCGCACAAGCGTTGCGAATCTGCCAAGATCGCTTATTTGAGAAAGATTTTGCGACCCAGCTCGGTTATGCCACCGCACCATACATCGCAATCAGCGATGCAATATCCTCGGTTGATGCTATTGCAGGTGTAGGACTCCCTGCTATCCTCAAAACACGCCGCATGGGGTATGACGGCAAAGGCCAACAAACGATACGCTCGGCGGCAGAACTCGACACCGCACGGACGACCTATGCTGGCCATGACCTCATCCTCGAAGGTTTTGTGCCATTCCGCCACGAGGTCTCGATCATTGCTGCGCGTGACCGGCAGGGGACAATTGTCCGTTACCCGCTCATCCAGAATATCCATCGCGACGGAATCTTGCGGCGCTCGACTGCGCCTGCGCCGTGTAGTACTGCTGCACTCGAAGCAAACGCGGACGAAATGGCAACACGCATCCTGACCGCTTTTGATTACGTGGGAATCTTAGCAATCGAATGCTTTGTCGTCGAGCAACCGGACGGCATAGTACTGGTCATCAACGAATTCGCCCCACGCGTGCACAACTCGGGGCATTGGAGCATCGAAGGTGCTCGTCCGTCGCAATTCGAAAATCATATGCGCGCGGTGGCAGGGTACGCTGTGCACCCTCCTGCAATGCAAGGCGTCGCAGTCATGCTCAATCTCATCGGTGAAGAACCCGCAGATGCAATGATTCCCGCAGGTGTCGCAGTCCATCGCTATCACAAAGCTGCTCGACCCGGCCGCAAAGTCGGGCACCTCACATACGTTGCTGCGGGACGTACCGACGCCGAATCCGTCATCGCACGTTGCGTTCACCTCCCTGGCGTCTTTGAATAAATCAATTTCTGCAAACTTTTGTTTTTACCTGCTGTAGTAAAAGTGATATCCCGAACCATCGCAAGATGTAAATATTTACCAATTTCTCAGTGAATGCCACAGTATGTACAGTGTACAATTAAAGATCAGCACAACGAACGACGGAGGAGATTAAGAACGCTCTTGTGGTGAGAGTGTCAAATTCACCACCGTCCTCGGCGTTACAGTTCACAATATCAGCATTTTTCGTCGACGTTTGAGGCATTTTGTAGCCCGACCAACCGAGGTCACACGAATTTGTATCTGCGAGTCTTTTTTCTACGACAATATGTAACAAAGTACTGTACAGATATGTTTTTTTCATATATACTGTCGTTATGTTTATGCAATTCATAGTTTGACTTGTCGGGCTCTACAGGGAGAGTACCTATGGCGTTCGGATATCACGGCGCTATTTTGCATGTCGATCTCGACACCCAGACGACCAGAATAGAACATCCCGAAGACAACTTCTACCGTATTTATGGTGGCGGTGGTCTCCTCGGGACGTATTTTCTCCTGCGTGATACGCAACCGAATGTCGATCCCCTTTCTCCAGACAACCTATTGGTCTTTAGCAACAGCGTCGTCGCCGGGTTCCCTGGCGCAGGTTTAGTGCGCTATGTCGTAACCACAAAATCACCGTTGAGTAATGGCATCGGTGAGACACGGAGTGAAGGACCGTGGGCTGTTTCGCTCAAAAAGTCTGGGTATGATGCACTCGTCATCCACGGCAGTGCGAAAAACCCAGTCAGCATGGTCATCGAAGACGGCGCGGTGCGCTTCATCGATGCGTCGCACTTATGGGGCAAAACCGTTGGTCAAACAACCGATTTAATAACAACGGAATTCGATCGCGCAACCGACGTCGCCACCATCGGACCTGCAGGCGAGCGCAAAGTACGGTACGCGAGTATCGTCAGTAGCCGCACCCATCAAGCGCAACGACATGGTGTCGGAGCCGTTATGGGTTCCAAGAATCTCAAGGCAATTATCCTTATTGGCGGCAAACTGCCTGCAGTTGCGCATCCTGAGCAGATGGCAGCAGTCAACGCACGTTTTGCCGAAGATATGAAGAAAAACACGTTATCCATGTGGCAAAAAGACCTGCCCGGTTTTGCCGTGTGGGTGCATACACATGGTCTCGATGCAGCGCTGAATACCGAAAACTACCGCACTGCGACGTTTGAGCATCTCGAAAACTATAAAGCAGCGACTTGGATGCCGTACTTCCAGGCTACCGCGAAGTGCCCTGGCTGTCCCAACGACTGTATCAAGATTTATCACAACCACGAACCCGACTTGGATATGCGTGCCGGCGGCATGCACCAAGAAGTGAGTGGCACGATGGGTCCCAATATCGGTACACAGCATCCCCGTGCAGTGATGCGCTACAACAATTTGTGCAACCAATACGGACTCGATCCGGTATCGTTGGGCTTTACCTTGTCGTTCGCCATGGAATCCAACGAACACGGACTCATTCCCAAACACCTGCTGAACGGCGCTCCCTTGCGGTTCGGCAATACCGATGCAACGCTCGCGATGATCGAGCAAATCGTCGCTCGCAAAGGTTTGGGTGACACGTTGGCAGAGGGTTCACAACGTGCCGCCGAGATTATCGGCAACGGCACCGAGCGATACGCGATGCACGTCAAGGGAGTCGAACTCGTTCCCTTTGAACCACGCAGCCAGAGTAACCTCGCCCTCGGCTACGCGACGGCTCCTATTGGGCCACGCTACGACATCTGCGAACACGA
>JBJONV010000188.1:0-3514 GCA_046051665.1 Chloroflexota bacterium | reverse complement strand
CCCAAAGCACCACCGAAATGACAGCTTCGTTCGAGATTAATCTCAATGCGCTCAGCTTACTGGCCATGGTCGTCGGGATGTTTTTAATCTACAACACGATGACGTTTTCGGTGGTCCAACGACGCCAATTGTTAGGCACATTGCGCTGTATCGGTGTGTCGCAACGCGAAGTCGCTGTGTTGATGTTGGTCGAAGGGAGCGCGATCGGCATCATTGGAACGGTCGTTGGACTCGGGTTAGGGATCGGATTAGCCCAAGGCTTATTAGGTCTGGTAGCACGCACCATCAACGACATCTATTTTGTGGTGAACGTTACCCAAATCCAGGTCGGCCTGATTCCACTTCTCAAGGGTACCGTCTTGGGGCTGGTTGCATCGTTTGTCGCACTAGCCATTCCTACCATCGAAGCAGCACGCACGCCTCCTCGTACCGTGTTGCGCCGCTCCTCATACGAAGAACAAATGACGCGCATCGTGCCATATATTGCAGCGATCGGACTCTTGGGCATTATCGTCGGCGCGCTGGTGATGTGGCTCGGGCCTTCGATCTGGTTCAGTTATGCAGGGTTATTGTTCTTGACACTGGGTGCAGCCATGGTGACGCCGTGGACGACCGTTGTGTTGATGCAGGCGCTACGTCCGCTCGCTGTCCGCTTCGGTGGATTAATCGCAGGGATGGCGGTCCGCGATGTCGTTACCTCACTCAGTCGGACGGGGGTGGCCATCGCCGCATTAATGATTGCCGTCGCGGTGACCATTGCGGTCGGATTGATGGTTGCCAGCTTCCGTGTCACGGTCGTCGATTGGCTCACCACAACCATCCGCGCCGATGTGTTTGTGTCGGCGCCGTCGCTCAATGCCAATCGACTCGATACATCACTGCCCGCAGGGGTCGCTGAACGGATTGCCGCCCTCCCCGGAGTCGAGCGGGTCCGTCGCTACCGGAGCACCATGCTTCCTACCGATCGGACACCCGTCCTGCAAATTGCGCTCGAGGTGACCCCGGCAGACTACGAGACGTTTTTGTGGGCGGAGGGGGATCCAGCCGAAATATGGCCTGCGTTTGCCGACGATGCAATCATTATTTCGGAGCCACTCGCACTCAAACGCAACCTGCATGTGGGTGACACGTTTGTCTTGCAAACGACCACCGGCGATCGAACCGTGCCGATCGCAGGGATTTTCTATGACTATGGCACTGAGCTCGGCGTGGTGATGCTCCCGCTCGATCGGTATGCACAGTGGTATGCGGACGATTCATTGACGTCGTTGGGTATTTTTGTGACTGCAGGAACCGACCCCGAAGCGTTTGTCGAAAAAGTGCGTGCCGCCTTCCCAGACATGGCGTTACTCGTACGATCGAATGATGCGTTACGCACCACATCGGTCGAAGTGCTCGATCGCACATTCGCGATTACCAATGTCCTGCAATTATTGGCGACAATCGTCGCGTTTGTCGGGATTCTGGCGGCATTGACCGCTATGCAACTCGAGCGGATGCGCGAATTCGGGATGCTCCGCGCTATCGGACTCGACCCGCGACAGCTCTGGCAGCTGATTCTGACCGAGACCAGCCTGATGGGCGCTGTCGCAGGCATTGTGGCTCTTCCGGTGGGTACAGCAATGGCGTTGGCGCTGATTTACGTGATCAACCGTATTTCGTTCGGTTGGACGTTGCAATTCGCGCTCCAGCCTGAGATTTACATCCAAGCCGGGGTAACAGCCGTCGTCGCAGCGGTATTGGCCGGGATCTACCCTGCATGGCGTATCGCCCGCGTGTCGCCCGCGGTTGCCCTCCGGGAGGAATGACATGGCTGTAGCCTATACACACATCCGTACACTGCGTTTCTGGTGGATTTTTGTCCTCTGCGTGACGGCCTGTGGAACCAATACTGCCGCAGTACTCCCAGCACAGGGCAATCTGACCGTCGCCGAAGGAATGGCACAATCTGCGACGACGGGGTATCAGCGGGCGGAACAAGTACGTGCCTTTGCATTCCCGGCCGACCACGGCCCGCATCCCGAATATGCGGTCGAATGGTGGTATTACACAGGGAATCTGCGAAGTGCGACGGGCGCACGGTATGGCTATCAATTTACCCTCTTTCGCACGGGGTTACCGCGAAGCGAACCTCCAGCGTCACGGACCGGATGGCAGACCGATGCCGTGTATATGGCACATTTCACCCTGACAGATGTCGACAATCAGACGTTCACCGCTCACGAACGCTTTAATCGAGCGGCGTTGGGATTAGCGGGAGCGCAAGCGCAGCCGTTCCGTGTCTGGATGGATGATTGGGTCGTCGCTTCACCAGACCCTACCGGCTCACAGATGCACATCACCGTTGCCGAAGGAGATATCGCTGTGGATTTGGTCCTTGATGCGCAGGGCCCGCTGGTGCTCCAGGGTGAGGCAGGTTTATCACGCAAATCGGCAGAACTCGGGAATGCGTCATATTACTATTCGATGCCACGCATGCAGACTACCGGTACGCTCCGCTTGGGAGCGCAACGTATCGCCGTTACCGGCACAAGCTGGATGGATCGTGAGTGGAGCACCAGTGCCCTCGGAGCTGACCAAGTCGGGTGGGACTGGTTTGCCCTACATCTCGATGATGGCAGCGACATCATGCTCTATCAGCTGCGCAACCGCAACGGTTCCGTCGATGCATTTAGCGGTGGTTCTGTGCGACACCCTGACGGTACGGTGACAACCTTGGGGTCTGCCGATGTGCAGTGGTCACCTCGAGGGACGTGGCTTAGTCCACATTCTGGTGCCCGCTATCCTGCGTCCTGGCAGGTCACCATTCCCTCACTGGCACTCGATCTCACGGTCACGCCACTCATGGCCGATCAAGAACTGCAAGTCACTGTGCGGTATTGGGAAGGTGCAGTTGATGTCACTGGAACGCACAACGGGAACGCAGTCACCGGTGAAGGATATCTCGAAATGACCGGATACGCCGATGCAGGCATCCGCTGACCCCGAATGCATTCGTCGAAAAAGGAAAAGATATGGGTACGGCCAGGGGGCTCCAACAGTTTGTATCTTCGAAATGGCTCCTTGGGCTCTATCTCGTTGTGGTCGCACGTGTCCTGTGGGTGCTCATTGTTTCGCTCCAACCGAATGGTTCGACCTTCACATTTGCTGATGCGCAGGTGGCACCCTTTCTCACAGGCTTTTATGCCCCTGAGCAAGCGTCGGATGGCACGTCATACCGTTGGTCATCAGGTACAGCGACAATCCACAATCCATCTGCACCCGATGATGTTTCGGCCATCTGGAGGGTCAGCATCGCTGCCAGTGAACGTGCGACACCGATGTATATCAACGGATCTCGCACCATTCACTCCGATGCACGCACCTACGCGGTCTTGGGGGTACCACAAACGTGGGGAATCGCATCACTCAACATCAGCATTGCGACATTCGCTGACCCGCACGAAGCCCGATCGTTGGGTGTTCGGGTCGTCAGCGCGACTGTGATGCAAGTAAAGCAGCATCGGCCGAATCT
>JBJONV010000187.1:0-4807 GCA_046051665.1 Chloroflexota bacterium | reverse complement strand
TTGTCCACTACGCACCGTACACCACTGCGCATCACAAAAGAGTTCTGTGGGGTCGACGACCCGCAGGGTGGGATGGCGTGCCAGAATTGGCCCGAGGAGCGCACGATACGGCGCTGCATAGACATCGACCACGGCCCGGTTACTACGGCACGGGTCAGCAGTGTTGATGCGTAGCGCACACATGGTCGGGTTGAAGTCGAGTTCCGGCACCTGATACAGCACCACTACTGTTGTATTGGGGTAGGCTGCCAGGCGCGCCATTGTGCGTGCGAGCGCCTGCTCATACAGCGCAATCCGTTGTGTCGGTGTGATTGGCACACGCGGACCAGGTGCCTGGATGTGGATGGTATGGCTGTCGGTCGGATTGAGCTTGGTTTCGTTCAGCCCCGTAAAGCGCATGGCAAACACAATCGTACGGTGTTGCGTCACATCTGCACGATCCAGCGACCCATAGAGCGCATCGATGCCCGACGCACAGTCGTTGCTGGTCGTTGCAGTGCTGACATAGGTCTCGAGCCCGAGCAATGGCACACAGCCGTATACTCCGCGCAGGTAGGTTGTGTATGTAGTTGGTTGTGAAAAAAAGCCGCGCGCCAGGTACAAGGCATGGCTATCGCCCACCACATACACGGGCTCTACTTGTGCGTCGGTGCCGCTGTGGAAGCTACAGTACTTCGCCTCGTACGCCGCAAACGCCGCCGACCCACAGGCCGATCCATTCACCACAAACGGTATCTCAGCCTGCTCGTACGCCGCGTTGGCCGGTTGTGTCTGCCCATTCGCCACCGCGATAAACGCCGGTGCACCAATGAGCGCCAATGCAACACCCAGTATCAGCGGGTGGAGCCGGCGCAATCGCCCAAACCGAATCGGTTGCTCGACCACCCAGTAGGTTGCAACTGCCAATACGACGGCGAGCACCACGGCACTGGTGCGCTCCCACATGCCAAAGCGCGCATCCCATACGATGTACCCAAACGCCAACACCGGCCAGTGCCACAGATACAAGGGGTAGCTGATGACCCCGATTGCCACCATCGGGCGGGTAGCGAGGAACCACTGGCCTACCCAATCCCCTGGGCGGCCCACCAAGAGGACCATCGCCGCGATGGTAGGGACTAGTGCCGCCCAGCCCGGGTAGGGGGTGTTTTTATCATAGAAAAATGTACACACACCGAGTGCCAGCACCGCCACACACCCCAACAGTAGGCGCGTTGTGGTCGATGCGGTCGCCCGCTGCCACCATACCTGCATGCGTGTCTGCCCCGAATTGAGCGATTGATACGCCAGAAATGCCCCACAGGCGAACTGCCAGACGCGCATCATCGGCCAATAAAACGCGATCCCGGCTGGATCACCGACCGTCAGCAGATTGGCCGCGAACGAAACCCCGACAATCAGCGCAAACGCAGGCACCGCCCAGCGCCTGCTCTTGCTGATCGCCAGCATCACAAACGGCCAGACGATGTAGAACTGCTCTTCGATCCCCAACGACCACACATGCAACAACGGTTTGCGCACCGAGGCATCGTCGAAGTAGCCTGCCTGCGCTGCATACAAGAGGTTTGCCACGAACCCAGCCCCCGCCGCCGTCTGCAGACCTATACTCTCGTACAGCCCACGCGGGAGCAGCAGATGCGCCGTATACAGGACCGCGAGCAATACGACGATCAGCGCGGGGAAGATGCGCCGCACCCGTCGTGCATAGAAGTCGAGTATCGAATAGCTCCCGTCGGCCATGCGTTCGAGCAATATCTGACTAATCAGATAGCCCGAAATCACAAAAAACACATCCACTCCAATAAACCCGCCCGGGAACTGCTCCGGGAAGGCGTGGAACAGCACCACCACCCCGACGGCAATCGCCCGTATCCCATCGATATCTGCCCGGTAGGCATGCGTTGTTCCCCGGCGTGGTGTGACCGCATCGGGGCTTTGCCGATTTCCCCACCAGCGCGTCACACCATGCCCCAGCCACGCCACCAGCACGACCAGCGCACCACTCAGGTACCACAGTGTGCGGACCCCGCTCACCTGACTCACCACCCAGACAAACGCCAGTGGAACGAGCAGGAGCGCTACCAACGTCGACCCCTCGGTAGCCACACTGCGCGCCAGCAGAGCACTTGCGAGCACCAATACAAACACCAGCAATTGTGTACTCGTCAACGCAACACGCGCCGGTAACGCCGTCGGCACGAACGCAATGGCCGCATACGCCACGGTCAACACGCGCGTGCCGTCGTCGTACTGGGCTGTACTGTCGAGCGCGAGGGTAGTGTGCGACTGCCAGCCTGTTGCGGGGACGCGGGCGAGGATCGTATAAACGCGGAACTGGTCGGGTTGCGCAGTGAACTGCCCTATCGGTACCTCGTCCAGACGCATCGAGACCTGCGCGCTGGTACGCGGCACACTGAGCACTGCAGTTACTAGGTAGTCGCCACTCGGCAGCACCGGCATCTGGATGGCTGCGCCTGGGTATCCCCAGCGGAACAACAGGGCGTCGTCGCTGCTGACTTCTATCGCGCTGCTATTGGTCGTTGTGAATAATTCCTGGTTGCCAATATCAACAAATTGCGCAACCGGTTGTATGCTCATCCAGATGCACCAAATAATCACCAAAAACCACCCCGCAAGGACCCATAGTGGGCGACGCGAGGTGGCTGCAGATTGGGACGTTCCTGGCGTGCTCACGCGAGGTATCCAAGCGCTGAGAGGGCAGGAAGGACGGTGCCGCCGAGGAGCGTAATCCCGGTGCCAGCATCTGAGAAGCCGTGCGGGGTGCCGAACTCAATCCGGTCGACCCCGGCGGCATACAAGCGCTCACACTGGCCGATGATATCGGCCGGATTACCAGCAAAGGCGAAGCGATCGAGGAGTTCATCCGAAATCAGCGTCGCCCCAGTGCGGAAGTCGCCTTGGTCGGCACAGACGCGGAGCCGGTCAATCAGCTCGGGGTCGACCGACACACTCGGGTCCAACGGCACCACCACCGGCAGGTACAAGACGGCCGCCTCGCGGGCAGCTTGGCGCGCACGGGCGCGGTCGGAGTCAATGACCGTCACCGCACCCAAGGCAATCCCGACCGTGCCCACAGCGCGCGTCGCGCGCTGTTCGCCGACGGCGATGTGCGCGCGGATGTGCGCCACCACGTCTGGGTTGGCCGAGCCACCCACTTTGACCTCATCAGCCACTTCCCCGGCCAGGGCACACAACTTTGCGCCCCACGAGCCAATCATAATCGGGATGGGTTGGGTCGGCAGTGGGTAATCGGCCTTCACATGTGCGGCTAGCTGGTATACCTCACCCGCATACCCCGCTGCCTGGCCACTCCACAGTGCGCGCACGATGGCGATGGTCTCGCGGATGGCCTGGATGGGCTTATTCGGCTCGGTGACGCCGTAGTCCTCCAACCAGGCACCACGGGCGATCCCCAGGTAGGTGCCGGCGTGGGCAATATCCGCCAGCAACGCCGCATCGGCGGCGATGTCGATGGGTGCCATGCGCGCCGGCGAGATAGCCGCGCAGCCCAGTCGTGCCCGCTGAATGTGCGGCGCCATCAAGAGCAACGGCCCATAGCTGGGATGATAGGGCGCATCGCAATAGACACTCACGGCGTCGAAGGCATATTGATTGACGTGCTTGGCCAGGTCGATGTATGCTTGGGCTTTTTTGTTGGTTTGGAAGGCGATGCTGACGGTGGGCATGGCGTCCTCTCAGGTCAAAGATTCACTGTCCATGCGCTGCTGACGGATGCGTTCGATTTGCATAATCAGGCGTTCTTCGGGATCGGGGCAGGCGACCAGAGTGTCTCGCTCGAGCCAGTCGTTTTCGGCCAACATGCGCTGCTTGGCGGGCAATAAGGGCATCACCGCAGCCATGGCATAGAGACAGAAGTGTTTGCCCGCCGGGATGCGGACATGGCTACTGTTAGTCAGCTCAAAATAATCACCCACCGTCAAATCACACACCGAGCGACCCTCAATGGCGACCACCGTGATGCGCAAATCATAGATGTCAAAGGGCAACGCCATACCAGCCTCATTCGTTACGCATACTCTGGTCGGATGTACCGCTGGTGCGGCAGACGGGGATTTACGAAAAAACCACCCCGCGCATCTCGAGCAATTTACCCGCTCGTCGAGAGAATCGTTGCGCCGCGTGGCTCCCTTTTCTCTCTATGACAGACACCGAATAGATACGACATTATACCAACGCCACCCCCATACAGGAGGTGGCGTCGGCAGACAGACAGCGGCTTACCAGGATGGGCCGGCTTCGCCCTTACGTGATTTGTGACCGTAGGCGAGTTCGGCGCCGCCCGACAGGTAGTGGTCGACCCCGGTGGTAAAGGTCGCTTCGGCTGCGATGAACAAGCAGAGTTTGCCGGCTTCTTCGATGGTGCCCATGCGTCCCATCAATTGTGCGTTGTCGCCGTACGAGCGCGTCAGCACCGGATCGGGCGAGGCGTCGATGCCGGCCTGCCAGAGTGGCGTAAAGACATTGCCGGGAGACACGCAGTTGACGCGCACGTCGTGGGCCGCCTCGTCGATGGCCAATGCTTTGGTGAACGACGTGATGGCACCCTTGGTGGCCACATAGGTGGTGGCGTAGGGCTGCGCGATGGTACCGACCAGGCTCGACATATTGATGATGTTGCCCTGGACGGGGCGCATGTGCGGCAGCGCATATTTGCAGGCAGCGAAAATGCTTACCAAGTTGAGCTCGAGCAAATCACGGAAGTCCTGTACCGAGAATTGATCAATCGTCCGTGTCGGTGGATGCCAGCCCGCGTTGTTGATGAGGC
>JBJONV010000186.1:0-10026 GCA_046051665.1 Chloroflexota bacterium | reverse complement strand
GCGACGATGATATCTGCGGTCACGCCGTAGTGCTCCATGGCAAAGAATTTGCCGGTGCGCCCAAAGCCCGTCTGGACTTCGTCGGCGATCAGCATAATGCCGTATTTGTCGCAGATGTCGCGTAGTCCGCGTAGGAACGACGCCGGCGGTACCACATAGCCGCCTTCACCCAACACCGGCTCGATGAGAATCGCCGCTACGTCGTGCGGGGTCGTGTTGGCATGCAGGATGTGCTCGACACGCTCGAGGGGGTTGCCACAACATCCCGCCTCGTGCGGTGCAGCTGCCGACATGCCGGCGCGGTCCTTGCCAGCAGCCTTGGCGATGGCGCATCCAAAACAGCTTGCGTATGGCGCGACATGTACACCTGACGGCAACGGCGCGTAGCCGCTCCGGTATTTGCCCTTGCTGGTGGTCAGCGCCATTGCACCGGACGTACGGCCATGGAAGCTCCCGTCGAAGACGATGACATCGGTCCGGCCGGTGGCGTGGCGGGCCAGTTTGAGGGCAGCTTCGACGGCTTCGGCGCCGGAATTGCTGAAGAAGAACGAATCGATACCCGCCGGTACGACCTGGCGCAATGCTTCGACGAGGCGGAGCATGGGTTTGTGATAGATGATATTTGCTTGACCGTGGAGCAATAAACCAGCCTGCTCACGAATCGCGGCGACGACGCGAGGGTGGCAATGGCCGGTATTGGTCACACCAATACCACAGGTGAAGTCCATGTAGGTACGGCCGTCGTCGCCATAGAGGGTCACACCCTCGGCACGATCAGCCACGATGTTGGTATACCGCGCCCAGACGGGCGACAGATGCTTGGTTTGTTCCTGTAGACTCATCGCTTAGCCCTCCATATCCAAAACGACTTTCATCGCGCCGCGGCTTGCCACAAAGGCGGCCATGGCGTCATTCATTCCATAGGTAGCATGCATCAGAGGGGCCGTCTCGATTAGCCCGCGCTCGAGCAAGCGGAGTGCTGCGGCGAATGGACCACAGCGCGAGCCGATGAGCTGGATTTCGTCCACCACAAGCATGGTCAAATCGAGTTGCGTTTCGGCGGCGACGGTGCTCTTCATGACGAGGCGACCGCGCGGCCGCACCAGTTTGCGCGATGTATGGAGCCCCTCAGGGTTGCCGGTGACATCCACGACGACGTCGTACCAGCCGCTAGCCTCGGTCGATTTGACCGTCTTGATGCCCTGCCGGTGCAACAAATCCCAACGCTCGGGGTGCCGCCCGACCACCGTGATATCGCTCCCTGGCAAGCGCAAGACTTGGGCAATGAGCAAACCCAGTTTGCCGTCACCGACCAATGCGACACGGTCAGTGGGCTTGAGGTGGGTCTGTTCCAAGATTTCGAGTGCGGCAGCGAGTGGCTCGGTGAACACCGCTTGGGCGTTCGTGACGCTGGCGGGGACTTCGTGGAGGCAGTCGATGGGCAGGCTGAAGACATCGGCCATACAGCCGGCGCGGTTGTAGATACCCAGCGTGGTGCGATTGGGGCAATGGGGATCATCGCCACGCAGACAGGTGGGGCAGCGCCGGCAGGCGGCGTTGATTTCGCCCACCACACGTTTGCCGACCCATGCTGCATCGCCACAGGCGACGACCGTACCGACGAATTCGTGGCCGAGGATACCGTTGAAGCCTTTGTAGCCACGGGTTATCTCGATATCGGTGTTGCAAATACCCGCCAGATTGACCTTGATGAGGGCTTCGCCATCGCGGAGGACCGGATCGGCGTGATGTGTGTCAAGGTGGAGCGTTCCGTCAAAAACCACTGCGCGCATGGAAGTTCCTTATGTTGTCCTAGACGTGTAGGATGCGTTCGGCATTTTGATAATAGACTTTGGCAAGCACATCATCGGGGAGATAGAGCCCATAGATGCGCCAACGCCCTTGCGGTGGGGCATCGTCGGTATGGTGGTAGGCGAAGTACTCGTCGTCGCTCTCGAGAAAACGGTAGTGCAATTGATACATCGACAGGTCGACGGGCAAATCGGTGCCAAACAGGATGCGGTCGGCATACTGGATGAAAAACTTGCGCGCGCTGTATGGTTGGCGCCCTAACTCGGCTATCCGCGCCGAAAAATCGATGACCACGTTGGGACATTCGTCGAGCCATTGTGCGACCCAGCCGAGGTTTTCGGCATAACAGCCGACATGCGCAATGATGAATGTCGTTTGCGAGTGCCGCTTGGTGACGCGTTTGAAGGCCTCGAGAATCGACAACACCGGCGGGAATGGCGGCGATGGGAAGTGCCAATCGGGGTGTGCATGCAATTCTTCGTAGCGTTCGTTGTACTGATCAATTGGATCAAAAAACGCTATTGGGTCGCCCACATGCACGAGCACGGGGACTCCCAACGTCCCTGCCATGGCCCAAATAGGGTCGAGGCGCTTATCGTCTACCTGGCCCAGGGTTCCTTCCGGATTTTTGATGTGGAGTCCGAACGGCTTCCAGATTTTGAGGCCGACCGCACCTTCGGCGACTTGTCGTTTGAACGATTCAGCTGCCCAACCAGCAAACTCACCGCCCCGCACCTGCCACTGGTCCCATTCGACTCCACCGAACAATTTGACGCGGTCGGGGATGTGTAGGGCGTAGTGCTGGCGGTGTGTCTGACGGAGCTCCTCACCCCAGCCACCATCGAGGTCGACAATCATGCGGACGTCGGCACGATCTAGGACATCGATGAATTCGGCAAGGGGTCGCTTATTCCAAAAGCCACCGAACACTTGACAGAGGTGGTTGTGTGCATCGATCACGGGGAAGCGCGGCTTGGCAATCGTGGTTGTTTTGGTGACGAGTTGTTGCCGTGGGAGATACTGCTCGATATTCATACGAAAACCTCTGCTATGGGGTGAGATAGACCACGAGTTGCGCTTGGATGGCGAGGCGGTCGTATGACGCCTGTACCGGGTGATGGATAATCGGCAACCCTGCATCATGCAGAATCGCATCGAGCAATACGTCACGTTCGATGCGGAGTTGCTGCGTATGCGACGCATCGTCGAGCTCGATTACCGCAACGGGTGCCATATCCCAAATACGCACCACCACAAAATCGATCGACTTCTGGGCTATCCGCGACCAGCGTGGATCACGCCAGTGTTGCGTTTTGGGGAGTCGCTGGACGGTGACCAGTCGGTTCAGTGCGACTTGCACCATTATCGTATATCCGGCGGGAATTGCATCACACAAGACCGCGTAAAATGACTGTTCACTGACCGTGATAAGCCGAGGGACGACGGCATAATCGTTTGACATGCGCACCGTCGGTACCGTGCGCCGCAACAGAGCCGGGAACGCAGGGCGCTGCGCGCGATTGCGCCGCACAATACGGATGATACTGATGGCGACAAGGGCGATTCCCAGCAGACAGGCGAGATTTCCCAGGAGCGTCGAAAGCACAGAGATGTCAGACATGGGTCTTCTCGAAGATTTAGTAAATGTGTTCGTGCTACTATACTACGACAACATGCCTTGGAGAGCGATAGGATAGGCTATGACGACCATGATTATCGATATGTTTTCGGATATTGTCTGCCCGTGGTGCATCATCGGTGGTGCACGCCTCGAGAAAGCCATGGCACAACGCCCAGACATTACCTTCGAGCGGCATTGGCACCCATACATGCTCAATCCCGACCAAAAACCAGGCGTTGACTTCAAGAGTTACATTGCCCAGCGCTTCGGTGGGAACGCGCGTTCCTCGCAGATGTTTGCACAGGTGACTCAGGCGGCAGCGAGCGAGGGGATTACCTTCGACTTCGATTCGATAACGACATCGCCCAATACCCGCGATGCACATCGTTTGATGATGATGGCCGAAGAAATGGGCAAAACCTGGGAGCTGGCACCTTTTCTCTATTACGGTCACTTCCGCGATAGCCTCGATTTGAACGATCACACGGTGTTGCGCGATTTGGCAGTGCAAGCAGGGTTGCCAAAGGCCGAGGTAGAGGCAGTGCTCGCCAATGGCATATATAACGACCACGTCGATGGGTCGCTGCATACCGCACAGCAGCTCAACATCAGCGGCGTGCCGTTTTTTATATTCAATCGAAAACTCGCACTCTCGGGTGCACAACCACCCGAAATAATGCTCCAGGCAATCGACCAAGCCATTAACACTCCATGAGAATCCGGTATGTGTGCATCCAAATGAAGTTCCGTGTTCGTACTACAAGGGTATGATTAAAAAAACGGAGGCTTCATTGCACAACATACAACCCCTTGCGCAAACCACACTTCCTACACGCTACGGCGTTTTTCAGATGGCAGTCTATAGTGGCGATAACGTTGCCCTGTGGGTAGGCGATATCGCCACTAAGGCCCCATTACTCCGCATGCACTCCGAATGTCTGACCGGTGACACGTTTGGTTCTGCCAAATGTGACTGCGGCGAACAACTCGATGCTGCCTTACAGCGCATTCAGGACGATGGCTGTGGGATTTTGTTGTACTTGCGCCAAGAGGGCCGGGGTATCGGCCTGGTCAACAAAATCAAAGCATATGCCTTACAAGAAACCGGCTTGGATACCGTCGACGCCAATCGGGCGCTCGGTTTGCCGGATGACATGCGCGACTATACCCTCGCATTGCAGATGCTGCAGTCGCTCTCGGTCACACATGTGCGCGTTCTGACCAACAACCCCACCAAAATCGGTGCACTCGAAAGCAATGGTATTCGCGTGGTCAGCCGTGAATCGATACAGATTGCGTCAAATGACGTCAATCATGACTACCTTGTCACCAAAAAACAGCGCATGGGTCACCTCCTCGACTTCGACAACGAGCACATCACCAGCTGAGTGACGCGCTGAATCCAATGAAAAGCAGAACGCGCACGGAGACCGTGCGCGTTTTTATGTGCGCTGTTTGGGTCAGTTCGATATGGTACTTACTCACTGCATCAGTGTATCGTTGCCACGACAACAGACGATTATGCGCGCGTGCGCACCACACTTCGCAATGTATCGTGCCACACGGTTGCGGTGTCTTGCCAACGCGGCAGTGCCTGACCACGGACTGCTGCAGCCTGTGCCAATACGCCGTATGCCGCAGCATCGGCGAGTACGTGTTGGATTGCGTCGGCGAGGGCCTGCACATCATCGACCGGCACGAGCATCCCGCCCGTCCCGACGACGGCAGCAACGGGGCCGGTATCGCAGGCAATGACGGGGAGTCCTGCCCATAGTGCTTCGGCGAATACCATCCCATACCCCTCAAACCGCGACGGCAACACAAATAAACGCGCGTGTTGATATGCCGCGACGATATGCGCGTCGGGCACACTGCCATGGACGACAATCTGGGCACCGCTACGCCGTGCCGCTGCAATCAGGGCATCGATCTGGGTGGTGTAGTCGGCATCCACGTCACGCTCCCCATACAAATGAAGGACCGCATCTGGCGATGTGACACGACTCCATGCCGTTATCAACGTATCGAGGCCTTTGCGTGGAATCCACTGTGCGACGCAGAGCAGCTGCGGTGGCTGTGCGGCAGCGCGCAATGGAGGTACCCCGAGCCGATCACATCCCGGCGGCGCAACGACGATGCGTTCGACGGGTACGCCCCGTTGGAGCAACCGCTGGCGCCCATCAGGGCTGACCACGATGAGCATGTCGGCACGCAAGAGCGGTACTTCGTCGGCGGCATCTACCCCCGTTGCTTCCGAGGGAAGCTCATGCACCATGGCGATGACCGGGCATGAGTGCTGCCACGTCTCGATGTATGGCGCGACGGCGGTACGCGCCAATGCATCGACCATAATCACGTCATAGCGACGGGGATCGATCGACACGGTGGCGGTACGCTGTGCTGTGACGGTCGCTGCCGAAAGCGTGACTTCGTGTATTCTGATGCCCATTGATTGGAGGAGGGGATAGACACGGGCATGGTAGAGGTACCCACCGGTTTGGCGGGTCACATCCCCGACCGTCAGCATCGCCACATTCATTGTGGTAGCGCGCGAGTAACCCCGGCCCATGCATTTGGCGATTCCCACACGGCGATGCGTAATGTCACCAGTCCTGTTTGGCGGAGCGCGGGAGCGACCTGCTCCCAGATATAGTCGGCCACCACTTCTGCCGTCGTATTGCGGGTGTTGAGGCCTTCTACCTCATCGAGATTCTGATAATGCAGACGGCTGACGACGGTCGCGAGTGCATTTTGGAGGAGGACGATGTCGAATAACGTTCCATCGGCTTTGAGGGTGGTACCCGAGACCGTTGCTTCGACCCGATAGGTATGCCCATGGAAGCGCTGGGCAGGTCCAAAGTCTCCAACGAGCCGGTGGGCTGCTTCAAACTGGGTCACGACGCCGACGTCATACATGGTGCGCTCCTGTGTGGTGCTCGTATGTCAAAACGGTTTGGATGATAGGGAGTTGGTGCTGGTCGATATCGTGGTATGCACGTGCGGCATCAGCGAACCGATATGCATGGGTAATGACGGTTTGATAGGGGAACTGCGCCAACAGTTCCCATACAAGCGCCATGCGGCGTGCGTAATCCCAGCGTGGCGCCAGATCTGGGGCGAGGTGCCCTACTTGCGACGAACGCATCCGCACCCTGCCCCGATGAAAGGTACTACCCAAATCGAGAGTGACGTTTTTGGTGCCGTACCACGAGGCAACAACGATGAGGCCTTCTTGGCCAACGATATCGAGTGCCAGCGGCAACGCCTGTGGATTACCGCTCACCTCAATGACACAATCGGCACCGCGCTGATGGCTAATTGTACGTACCAGTGCGAGCGCTTCGTCTGGATGGATGACATGCGGTACGCCGAGCTGCTTCGCACACGTGCGCCGATGCGCTACAGGGTCGACGGCGATCACATGTACCGATTGGCGCGCCAGCAACCAGGCCACCAACAACCCGACGACCCCAAGCCCGATAACTACCACAACGTCACCGATAGCGGGCCGGGTGTCGTGCACGATGTTGATCGCTGTTTCCATATTTGCAGACAACACAGCGGCCTGTAACGGGACCGATGTGGGAATGGAGTGGACCAATCCCTGTTGCACCGTACACTGCGTCTGATGCGGATGCAACGCAAAGACGCTGTCACCGATAGCAAAACCCGAAACGGCACTTCCCAGCGCAGTGACGGTGCCGACAACGGCGTATCCGTATTTGATGGGGAATGCAAAGCTCCCGTCGAATGTCGGCAAATCGAGGGACATCCCCTCGGGGACCTGACCGCGGTAGACCAGCATTTCGGTGCCGTGGCTGATTGCAGAGTACCGTGTGGTCAAGACAACGTCGTCGGGACGGAGTGGTTTATGTTTTTCTGGTTGAATCCGTACTTCATACGGTGCGACGGTCCAGAGAGCCGATATTTCAGTGATAGCACACCTCGCCTTCGATCCAGATATCATCGCTGACACGCTCGGTCTGTACTGCGGACAGTGTTACCGCATGAGCCATCGTCGTGATTCCTATCGGTCCAAACGCCGGTATCCCATCACCCACGATTTTGGGGGCGATGGTGATGGCTACGCGGTCGATCAAATGGGCACGGAGCATGCTCGTAATCAGGCGGCTCCCACCTTCGAGCATGACCGTACGAATCCCGCGCGCAGCAAGGTGCTGGAGTGCGAGTTGCATGTCGAGCCCGGTGCTCGCGGCGTGGAGCGCGGTCGGCAAAACAACGACCCCTCGGTCTTCCAGCGCTACGCGGCGGCGCTGATCGGCGTGCGGTCCACAGATAATCCAGGTGCCGGTGGCCATGTCGTCATTGATGATGTGCGCACTATCGGGCAGACGCAGATTGCCATCAATGACGATGCGGATGGGGCTGTTACCGGCAACCAGACGAACGGTCAGGCGCGGGTTATCTGCAACGACCGTCCCGACCCCTACCATGATTGCATCGTGACGGGCGCGCAACGCATGGGTACGCTGGAGCGACGCGTCGCTACTAATCCAACGCGAACTCCCGTCGCGGGCAGCGATAGCGCCATCGAGTGTCTGTGCATAGGCGAGGGTGACGGTCAGGCGCGTCATCGGGTACGTTCAATAATGACGGTCGATCCCTTGAGTACCGTACTCCCTAGCCGTACAAACGGCTTGGTGACTTTGACCTGCACCATGAGCACGAGCGGTTCGCTTGCCAAAACTTGCTGTGCAATGCGTTCTGCGACTGCCTCAGTTAACTGCAACGCGGGACCTTCGACCACGGCTTGGGCAATTGCATGGAAGCGTGCATAATCGACCCCGTGTTGCAGGTCATCGGTGCTCCCTGCTGGGTGCAAATCGAGCCCGACCGTGACATCGACCTCGAAGCGTTGGCCGAGGGTCCGTTCTTCGGGGCGAGTCCCATGGAAGCCAAAAAACTGCATGCCCTCGAGGATGATGCGATCCATATCAATGCCCTTTTTTTGATGCTGATATGCCATAGAGCAGGGGAAATTTGGGGATGTGCGGGGGCGCGACTTGGCGCCGCCCGGTGGTAGCGACCATCTCGCGGAAGGGTCGTTCACCATTGCTGTAGCAAAATTCTTCGAGCCGCTCGATGACCAAACCCGCCTGTGCCAATGCGGTCACCACATCGGCGACACTCCATTCGTGCACATAACACGGCTCGGTATTGACAAAATCTTGCACGCCAGGATGATACCCGGAAGGGGTCAATCCACCGTCCGAATCGGCGACATAGTCATCGATCCCATGTAGCGCGCGGCGCCGACCCGCTTGGGGGTAATCACGGACGAGGTGCCACTCCTGATCGAACATATTTGAAGTGGGGTGAAATTCCATCAACACGAAGCGTCCACCCGGAACGAGCACCCGAGCGACGCCATGCGCCCACTCGTGCAGATTGTTCAACCAACACACTGCACCATATGAGCAGTAGACGCGTTCATACTGCAGGTCGGTCGTCGCGAGCCAATCATAGACGTCGGCCTGAATGAACGTCGCGTCGAGCCCACAGGCGGTCGCCCATTGTTGTGCTTGCGTGATAGCGCGCTCACTGATATCGACGCCCCAGACCCGCGCACCCATATTTGCGAGGCTCAGCGTATCAAGACCCGCGTTACACATCAAGTGGACGATGCGAAGCCCGCGCATGTCGCCGAGCAAGGCGACTTCTTCGGGGAAGAGCGAACTCCCGCCGCGACCGATGACCCCGGGAACATCGTGGTGATGGCTAACATGCGCAGGAACTACCGCATCCCAAGAACGTTGATTTTGACGGCGAATCGACTGATCATCCATTGATGTGTACTGCTTTTCAAAATCTTCTCTCTTTGTAATACGTATCAGTTCGTCTGTGTGGATGCAGTGCGGAGAAATCAGCGAGACGAAATGAGAGAGTTATCAGTGAATAGTGTTCAGATATCAGTGATCAGTGATCAGCTTTTTCATCGCGGGTGTACATTTGTTGCACCTGGTACACCACTCCTCACCGTCATGGCATGTCGACCTCGCCCATGCGCCGCCACCTCCCTGATAACTGATAACTCCTATCTGATTACTCTTGGTTGCGATGTTCCGCATGATGCGCAGTCGAACCTTTGATGACATCCAACAGCACATACCCGTCGAGCCATGGACTGCGCGCCGGGTCGCCGTACCACTCCGCCGGAATCTGCACCAACAGGCCGACAAACAGGTTGAATCCAGCATCCCAGCGTGCAATTGCTGCCTCCCGCGTGACGCCACCGTGTGTTTGCTCGATCCAGGCATTGATATCCAGCGCCGCGTGATTATCGGGGTTATCGGTTGGCCACTCGGGGTACTGTGGCGTCGTTCCTGCAAGACCAGCGCGGATCCGTGCAATCGAAATGGTCTGCCATGCCCAGAGATGCGTGTATTCCCACACCGTCGCATGGGGATGGTGCGCATGGGTCGACCACCACTGGTACTCTTGTCGAAGCGCATACAGCGCGTCATCAAACGCGCACTCGGCAGCAGTTTTGGGCATGTGATCTGAATAGTGATGTATCTGGGCGCGGATGACATCGTCGACGCAGGCACCATTGAGCCACGCAAACGCAGTGT
>JBJONV010000185.1:0-6781 GCA_046051665.1 Chloroflexota bacterium | reverse complement strand
TTCTGCAATGGGGCGATAGAAGAACATCTGATCCAGCGACATTTCGACGTGCATCACATTGCCTTTGACCAGGCCATGCAGGTTCTCGAGGTCGAGCGGCGTCTGGATGTAGCGGTCAATGATTTTGCCACGCATATTGGGTGCATAGCGATACAGCACCTCGAGGATCGAGTCTGCCACGCGTTCGCGCTCGTTGGACCACTCCATCCCATTGGCCAATTGGTATGGGAAGTACTGCGCCCACAAAAACACCGTGTGCTTCCCCGGCGGCGCCACAATCGGATCAATGGCCGAAAAGGTCATCGCGATGACCGATGGGTCCTTCGACGGCAAACCTTGACTAAAATCCGCATACCCACGGCGCACATAGTCCATCGACGGTGCCAGCAACTGCAAACCATGATGGTTGCGATGTGCCATGCCATGCGACGGCGAGGCGATGTAATCGGGCAGTTCGTCGGCCGCACACCGCACCGTCATGCCAAAGCCATTGCCCACCCGGATGTTGCGGATTTTGTGGATCAAGCTACTCGACAAATGATCCTCGCCGACCATGCCCAGCATGGTGGTCTGGATGTGGGCGTTCGAGATGACAATCGGCGCTGTATAGCGCATGCCGTCCATCGTTTCGACGCCCTCGGCTTTGCCGCCTTTAATCAAGATTTTTTTGACGGCTGCGTTGAGCACCACCGTGCCGCCTGCCGCGGTGAACGAGCGCGACATCGCCTGTGTCAACATGCCGCTGCCGCCCTTCGGGTGCTTGGCACCGCTGGTGTGCATCATGGCATGCCAGCCGAAGAAGTCGCCGGCCCCTATTTCGTCCGGTGGTGGACCCGACTGCGCGCCGAGCCACGTCAATGCTGCCCGCATCGCCTCGGATTCGAAGGTCTCGGTGATGAGTTGCCCGTACGAGCTAAACAACCGACGCACCGTCTCGAGTGTGCTGGTGATGTGGCGCACCTTGGCCTGCGCCTGTGCCATTTTGCCGAACAAGCCCATCACGCTGGGTGGGTTGAGGAAGACGTCGAAAATCGCTTCGTTCAGTGGTCCCCAATAATTCAGGAACTGCCGATACGCCTCGGCATCCTTCTGCGACACACTGGCGATTGAGTTGAGGGTCGCGTCGATATTGCGTTCGAACGAAATCGAACCCGATCCGTCCGGCAATGGATAAAACGCATACGGGTCCATGTCGATGTACTCGAGGCCGTGTTTTTCGAGCTCGAGGTCCTTGACCACGGGGGTCAGGTGAATCATGATGTGCGCCGACGAACCGACGTCGATTTTGTAGCCGGGGATGCGCTCCTCGGTGCATACCGCGCCGCCGACGATCTCGCGCCGTTCCAACACCAGCACCCGCAAACCCTCGCGGGCCAGGTACCCTGCCGTGGTCAGACCGTTGTGCCCACTCCCGACGATAATCGCATCATAGTCATACATCGCCATATCGCGTCCTTTTATCCAACGGCTCTCCACGCAGACTTATTGTGGTTGCGCGCCTTTGATCATCTGTGAATAAATCTGCGTCGTCGACAACGATGCATGCCCCAACAGCGTTTGTACGCGGCGCAAGTCGACCCCGCTGGTAATCATGTGGGCCGCAAACGAATGCCGCAGCATGTGCGGTGTCAAATCGGCTACCCCTAATTCGTCGGCGTATTGCTTCAGAATCAGCCAAAAACCCTGCCGGGTGAGTCGACCACCACGATGATTGACAAACAGCGTGCGATCGGGCGACTGCTTTTCCATCACCAATTGGCTATACGCGTTATCGAGGTACTCCTCGAGGGCCGTCAATGCCGATTCACTAATCGGCAAAATGCGGATTTTTTTGCCCTTGCCCACACAGCGAATCAACTTCTTGGTCAAATCGATGTCACCGATATTCAGACCGACGAGTTCGCTGACGCGCATCCCTGAGCAGTACAACACCTCAAACATGGCCCGGTCGCGGGTTCGTTCGGGCGAGCGCACCCGCTGCGGGAGTTCCATCAACTCATCGACCTGATTAGGGGTCAACGACTTGGGAGCCTCTCGATCGACCTTGGGGGATTCGACACTATTGGTGGGATCGACCGCGATGACGCGGATACTCACCAAAAACGCGTAGAACGATTTGACGGCAGCCGTGCGGCGCGCCACCGTGGCGTTCGAGTATTGCTTCTCGCGCAGAAACAACAGAAAAGCCAAGATGTCTGCGTGTTCGGCGCGCGTCACATCGCTGACTTTGCGGGTCGCCATGAACTCGAGGAACTGGTTCATGTCGGTCCGGTACGCCGACGTGGTATTTGGTGTCAGATTGCGTTCCGACACGAGATATGCGATGAATTTTTCGACATGCTCATTCACGGCAGCCCCTCACCCTCACGATTGCAATGCGGCAACGTCTTCGTCCGCACGCTGTCCAGCCGACCCAATCGAAAAGTACTTTGCCTCGGGATGATGCACCACCATGGCCGCTGTGCTTTGCTCGGGCATCAACTGGAACGCCTCGGTCAGCGACACGTCGATTTTGTCGGTCGGCAAAATCGCAAACAACTTGGTGTGCTCATCCAAATCTGGGCAGGCCGGGTAGCCCCACGAGTAGCGTCGTCCTTGCTCGCCACCCAGCCCGAGGCTCTGACGGACGAGTTTGTTCGTGTATTCGGCCAATCCCTCGGCCAACGACACCGCCAAACCGTGGATGAAGTACGAGCGGCTATAGTCGCCCTGCTTCTGCAGTTCTTCGGTCAAATCATCGACCTTGGTGCCCATCGTAACCACCTGCAAGGCAATCACATCGTACTCACCCGACTCGACCGAACGGTAGTAGTCGGCCAAGCACAAGCGTTCGCGCTCGGGCTGCCGGGGGAACACAAAGCGCTGCAGCACCTTGGTGCGGTCGGTTGGATCATAGACAATCAGATCTTGGCCCTGTGATTGGCACGGGTAGTAGCCATAGACGACTTTGGGCTCGAGCCAACCGTCACGATCGGCCTCACGCATCAAATCGCGGACCTTGATGTCGAATTCGGCCTTGAGTTTTTCCCATTCCTCGCCCTTGGCGTTCTTGGCGCCCCACTGCAACCGATACAACGCGTTGCGGTCCATGCTGGCCACGACATCGTCCAAGCGGATGCGGGTCAACACCTGAGCACCCCAGAACGGTGGCGTGGGCACCGGATTGTCGTTTTTGACTGCCGAACGTGCGTTGGCATCGCCCGTACCCGCCCGGCCATGGGTGGTCAACGTCTGCCGACCACGTTCTTTGTCGTGTTTGGCGGCAACGGCGTCACTCTGGACCTGCGCCTTGAAGCTCGGGCCGGTCTTGGGGTCGATCAGCGCATCCATCGTCTCGAGACCTTCGAAGGCATCTTTGCAGTAGAACACGCCGGCGTCGTACATCTCGTCGCCTTCGATGAAGCTGATGCGCTGGCCGTATTGCCGGTTAATGGCCGCACCACCCACCAAGACGGGGAACGACAAGCCACGCTTGTGGAGTTCTTGGACCGTGATGGGCATCTGTTTGGATGTGCTCACCAACAACGCCGACAAACCAATGGCATCGGCACCCACTTCGATGGCTTTTTCGATGATGGTATTGACGGGTACTTGCTTGCCCAGGTCATAGACGGTATAGCCGTTATTGGACAAAATCGTATTCACCAAGTTTTTGCCGATGTCGTGCACGTCGCCGTAGACCGTCGCGAGCACGACTTTGCCCTTACTGGTGCCTTCGAGGCGGTCGAGGTAGCGTTCGAGGTGCGACACGGTTTTCTTCATGACCTCGGCGCTTTGGAGCACAAAGGGCAAAATCAACTGACCGGCACCGAACAAATCACCGACTTGCTTCATGGCAGGCAACAGCACGTTATTGAGCACCGCAACGGCCTCGAGGCCCTGTGGCGAAGCGCCTTCAGCATTGACCGTGGTGGCGACGCTGTCGCCAAGGATCAACCCGTGTGGCGTCAGCCGTTGTTGCACGGCTTCGTCGATGTCAGCTTCGACACCTTCTTTTTTGCGGTGCAGGATTTTCCAATACAAGCGCTCGTCGACAGTCATGCCGGCAGTCGGATTAGCGACTTCCTTCTCGTCGCTGGCGGCGTTGGCTTCGAAGTATTGGATGAAGCGGGCCAGGGCGTCTTCACGTTTGGCGAAAATCAAATCCTCGCACAGTTCACGCTGGTCCTGCGGAATCTCGGCATAAGGGCTGACGTGGGCCGGGTTGATGATGGCCGTATCCAAGCCCGCGGCGACCGCATGGAACAAAAAGACCGAATTCAAGGCAGCACGGGCATGCGGCGCGACACCGAAGCTCAGATTGCTGACGCCCAGGGTGGTGAAGCAGCCGGGTATGTGTTTTTTGACGAGGCGAATACCGTCCAACGTCTCGACTGCGGCGCGGCGCAATTCTTCTTGGCCGGTGGTAATGGGGAAGGTCAGCACGTCGAAAATCAACGCCTCTGCCGGCACCCCGAATTCTTCGCGAGCGATGGTGGCCAGGCGCTGGGCGACCTCGAGCTTGCGCTCAGCCGAGTGTGCCATGCCGGTCTCGTCGATGGTCATCGCCACCGTCGCCGCGCCGTAGCGGGCAATCAACGGCATGATTTTGTCGATTTTCTCACCGCGACCACCCTCGAGCGACACCGAATTCACAATGGCACGGCCCGGGTAGCTGCTCAAGGCAGCCTCGAGGACGTCTTGTTCGGTGGTGTCGATGACCAGGGGCAACTCGACATTCATGGTGAGTTTTTTGAGGAGGGTCACCATCTGATCGCGCTCGTCGCTCCGTTCGGTCATGGCGACACAGACGTCGAGCATATGCGAGCCGCTGTCGACCTGTTCGCGGGCGACTTCGAGCACACCGTCGTAATCGTCATTGAGGAGGAGTTTTTTCACCTTGCGTGAGCCGAGCGTGTTGACGCGCTCGCCGATCATGGTCAGTGTGCCATCCTGCTGCAGTGCCGAGGCGCGGATGCCCGACGAAACACTGGGGATGTATTCGATCGCGCGCGCCATCGGAACAATGTCACCGCCGAGATGCTCGCGCAGTTTGGCGATGTGGGCCGGGCGCGTGCCACAGCACCCACCGACCACGTTGACACCGTATTTGGTGACGAACTCACCGAGGGTGGTTGCGAAGGGGGCCGGCTCCATCGGGAAGACTGTCGCGCCGTCGACTTCGATAGGCAATCCGGCATTGGGAATACACGAAATAGGCTTGCGCGAATGCGCCGTCAAGTACTGAATCGCCTCACGCATATGCTCGGGGCCGGTGCTGCAATTCAAACCGATGACGTCGACCGGCATCGCTTCCATCGTCGCGATGTAGGCCGGGATATCGGTGCCCAACAGCATACGCCCGCTCATATCGAGGAATATCTGGGCCTGCACGGCCACATCGGGCCGATTCATGTCTTTTTTGGCGCGGCGCAATCCATCCAAAGCGGCTTTGACCTCGAGGATGTCGACGCTGGTCTCGACCAGCAACACATCGACGCCCCCCTCGATCAGGGCCATGGCTTGCTCGCGGAAGGTGTCGCTCAGTTGATCAAACGTCACATCGCTCAGCGCAGGGTCATTGGATGAGGGTAACTTGCCGGTGGGTCCTATCGAGCCAGCCACATAGCGCTGCCGGCCGTCTTTGGCGGCGTAGGCATCGGCGACCGAACGCGCCAATCGCGCTGCTGCCACATTGACTTCGTGGACTTTCTCACCCAAGCCCCATTCTTCGAGCCGGGGGCGGGTGGCCTGGAAGGTGCAGGTCTCGAGCACATCCGAACCGGCTTCCATGAACGAGCCGTGGATTTTGCCAATCACATCGGGACGGGTCACCACGAGGTAGTCGCGGCAACCAAAGGTGCGCTCGCCACCGTAGTCTTCGGCAGTCAAGTCGAAATCGTCGATGCTGGTGCCCATGGCACCGTCGTAGATGAGGACGCGCTGGGTGAGTGCTTCGAGGTAGGTCGATCGCGTCATGAATGGTTCTTTCTATCCAGAGTGGAGCCGGGATTATACATTATGTCATTCATCATCTGTTGTAGCACGTCAGAGAATGCTTTGTCAACAGTATCAGTGCCGTATCAGGCGATAGAATGCTGTCCATCAGCAAACACCGTGCCGTTTTTGACCAGAGCAGGCTGTGGAGCCCGGATGGTCACGGCGCCGTCGCAGCGCACATCGGCACCGAAGGTCACATCACCCTCGACGGTCAATGCCGTGCAATGTTGCAGATGCGGAGCGCCAGCAGCGAAGCGCTGTTCGAAATCGCTGATCACCTTATAAAAACGGCTATCGAGCTGTACCAGCGGCAACGGATGCCCCGGCCAGGTCTGGACCAGGTGGTATGCGTCATTCAGGCTGAAGCAATCTGAGCGCAACACGAGCAGGTCTTGGCAGCTTTTGACCGGCATAAAACGCTCGCGCGGGACCGCGACCGCCTGTGCGCCGGGGATGATGCCGATCGCCGCGCCCATGGCGCTCTCGAGCTGGATGACCGCCGGCGAGGTTGCATCGCGTACATCGACGGTTTTGCGATTGACGATAATCGGCAACGGCAAAAACCCACCGTTTTTGGCCAACAGCTCACGCATCGGGCGGAGCGCAAACCAGACGTTGTTGGTATTGAAGTACTGATGCACATCGATGTCTTGGAATGCGTCCATATCTGCCGACGGGCACTGTGCACTCTCACGGAGCACATACTGGCCGTCACGCCGCTGCGCCAGGTGCCCGCCTTTGCGGTCGGCCTCGGTGCGCCGGGTCACCTCCATGACGAAGGGAATCTGCTGGCTGGCCATGT
>JBJONV010000184.1:0-12952 GCA_046051665.1 Chloroflexota bacterium | reverse complement strand
ATACGACAATATCATTCGTATCGCACGACAAGACGCGGACGAAATACGTGCGAGTGCAGACATGTATGCACGCCAAGTTTTGGAAGATGTGCAAGCACGTTTGGAACGCTTGTTGGGCAGTGTAAATAGCGGTTTAGACGAACTGAATCGCTAACTCATCCGACACAGTATTTTTGACAAGCGTGTGTGAATCACCTATACTGTACATTCGGAACGCTTCACGCAGGTACATGTATGGCGACACAAAAACACACTCCACTGACCTATAATGTGTCGCAGCTCCTACGTGAAGAGTCAGGGTCACGACGTGATTACTCGTTTGCGGAGTCTCTCTTGCAATTGCATGAGGGCGAAGTATTACGAGACATTACGGGTCAAGCACGTTTTACTCGTACAGAATCGGGTATATACGTTGATGTGACCGCCTCCGGGATTGTTTCTACGACCTGTATGCGGTGCCTCCAGCCGGCGTTAGTCGCAATTGATGTGACCTTCGCAGAGCAGTACCGCGCAACCGTAGACGTGACCACCGGAGCAAGCATCGCTCACGATGCCGAAGAAGACGACGATGCGTTTATCATAGACGAACGTCACTTTTTGGATATTGGTGAAGCATTGCGCGAGTATGCAATCCTCGAGATGCCGATGCGACCACTCTGCAAACCGACGTGTCTCGGTTTGTGTGCGGGATGCGGTGTCGATCTCAACCAAGAGTCTTGTCGTTGTAGTGAAGCTCCTGTGGACGATCGGTTTTCGGCGCTCCAAGCGTTATTGGACCGGACGGCCCAGAAGTAATCAAGAGAATGGAGTCTACCCGTGGGAGCAGCACCGAAAACTAAGGTATCACGCCATCGTCGTGGCAATCGCCGCCAAAACCAGCGCTTGACCGCACCAACATTGGTGCTGTGCAGCAACTGTGGATTGTTGATGCGCGCGCATCACGTCTGCAAATCGTGCGGATACTACCGACAGCGCCAGGTTGTGGTCAAGGTCGCCAAAAACGCCGAGGCCTAAACATCAGCTGGTCAGACAGTACACCCGGTGTTCGTGGCATTTGCTACTGAACACCGGTTTGTGTTAGAAAGCACGAAACGCAATGGCTCTACATGCTGCTATCGTCGGCTGGGGTATGTCGGTACCGACCCGCGTGGTTACCAATGCCGAACTGAGTACACGAGTCGATACCTCTGACGAGTGGATCCAATCACGCACGGGCATCAAAGAGCGTCGCATCATTTCGGGCGACGAATCAACATCAACCTTAGCAACTGCCGCAAGCCGCGATGCCATGGCAATGGCTGGAGTGACCGCTGCAGACATTGATATGGTCATTGTGGCGACATTCACACCAGACCGCCCCATGCCAGCGACTGCCTGTCGGGTGCAAGCAGCACTCGGGATTACCAATGCTGCTGCGTTCGACGTGGCTGCGGCATGTAGCGGCTTTGTCTATGGATTGACCATCGCAACCAGCCTCATCCAGACAGGGGCTGCGAAGCGCATCCTGTTTTGTGCAACCGATGTGGTGAGCCATTTTGTCAACTGGAATGACCGCAACACTTGTGTGTTGTTTGGTGATGGTGCAGGTGCTGTGGTCCTCGAAGCAACCGACCAACCGTATGGACTCCTTTCGTCCGACATGGGTGCCGCGGGTGATCGAGAAGACTTGTTGATGGTCGAAGCAGGCGGTACCTGTCTGCCTCTTACGCCCGATGTCCTCGCCAGCGATCGCCGCTACCTCACCATGAACGGCCGCGAGATCTTTAAACTCGCTGTGCGCGGCATGGAAGAATCTTCATTGGCCGCATTGCAGAAAGCGCACCTGACACTGGCTGACATCGCGGTTGTTGTCCCCCATCAGGCAAATCGACGCATCATCGAAGCAATCGCGGAGCGCTTGGCGCTTCCCATAGAACAGTTTTATATAAACCTCGAACGGTATGGTAATACCTCCGCAGCAACAATCCCCATGGCATTGACCGAAGGAGTTGCCGAAGGTGCCATCAAAAACGACACCAATATCTTGCTGACGGCGTTTGGGGGCGGGCTGACCTGGGCGTCAGCAGTGGTGCGCTGGGGCGTCCCTTCCGTGCGCCTCCCCGTCAAACAGCAAACATTCGGTGAAAGGAGCGCAGAATGACCCGTGCGTTTGTCTTCCCAGGCCAAGGTGCACAAGTTGTTGGGATGGGGCATGCTGTCGCCCAGATGTTCCCAGCTGCAGCAGAGGTTTTTGAGCGTGCTGATCGCGCACTCGGCTACCGGATTAGTGAACTCTGCTTCGCTGGCCCGGAGGCAACCTTGAGTGCCACCGAACACACGCAGCCGGCATTGGTCACCACCGAGCTCGCCATCCTTGCTGCACTGGCAGGTGGCGCTGATCGTATCGTTCCCTATACGATTGCACAGGCTACAGCCGTCGCAGGACACAGCCTTGGCGAATACAGCGCACTCTGTGCCGCAGGGTGTTTGAGCATCGAAGACGCAATTACCTTGGTCCGCACCCGTGGTCAACTCATGGCTGCAGCCAATGCAGGTGGCATGGCTGCGGTTATTGGCTTGGACGATGCGCGAATCGACGAGATCTGCGCATCCGTCAGCCAACCGGAGAGCGCGGTCGTCGTAGCCAACTATAATTCGCCCGGTCAAACCGTTATTTCGGGCCATACCGCTGCCATCGAAGCAGCCAGTATTTTGCTCAAAGAAGCAGGCGCCAAACGAGTATTGCCACTCAATGTGAGTGCTGCATTCCACTCACCCCTGATGCGTGAGGCTGCCCGCGAGATGGCTCATGTGGTCGCAAAAACCACCATCAATACACCGAAAGTACCGGTTATCGGGAATATTGCCGCCAAACCACTCCTCGATGTCACCGCGGTCGGCGCAGAGCTCCCCGCCCAAGTAACGTCGGCAGTACGATGGGTCAGCACCATCACATACATGGTCGAGCATGGTGTCGATACATTCGTCGAGGTCGGTCCTGGGAACGTGCTTGCTGGGCTCATCCGCCGCATTGCTCCGGATGCAACGATATTGTCGATCGGAACCCCAGAACAGATAGCACAGCTGCAGAGCAGTTAGTAGTTGGTAGTTAATAGTTGCTGATTTGCGTCGTGGTTTGCTCGTGCATCCCACGACGTTTTTGTGCATGGTTATTTGACATCACTGCACAGTATTGCTTTCGACACATCGCACATGCTGAATTACTTGAGCACTTCATTGTTCAGTGACGATGAGAAAAGAACACCTAGCGCGAAGACAAGCTGGTTTGTTCTGCGGATAATCCGGCAAGTGCGAGTCCTACCGCCCGGTCGGCGGTTTGGTGCAGGGCATCGATGTGCCACCAATATTCACTTGTGGCACGACGACTCGGGACGAGGACACGGTAGCGGCGGATGTGGGCCGGCTGGGTCACCGCAAAGCTGACCGCCGTTTGCATATCGACCCCATCCAGCGTGACCGTCATGGGAATGGGAACCGAAAAACGCGCATCGATAATCAGATCTCTACGTGTTTTAGGCCGTTGATAGAGCCAAAAACTCGCATCGCGTTCACTCCATTGCCATGCGTGTCCATCCGCAGCTGCTTCGATCGGGAACCAGCCCGCATTGAGCACAGGCCAGACACCCGATTGTGTCGTGTCTAGTTGTTGATACAACGCCAATGCATCATCCGAAACGACCGGGGTGAGGCGACGCAACACTGCTGGGTTCGTGGTTACACCGAAGCGCGAATCTACCACCAGATAGGGGATGTCGAGGCGTTGCATCATCACTGCGAGGGCGTCAGCAGGATCGCGGTTCAATACCGTCATCGTTGTAATCGGCTGCGTAAACTGAACCACACCGTCGGTTTTGTTGAGTAGCCCCGTGTTGACCAGCTCGGGATTGAGACGAGGCAAATACCCACTTACCACTGGACGCTGATAATACCACTGTGCGTACATCGTATTCCCGTCGTCGAGATCGAATGGCACGGTGAGCACCGCTCCAGGGACTCCACTCCGGATGGTATCGTAGACCACACTCTGGGTCGGACGGAACGATTGGAGCGGCATCGGCCATAATTCCAATGCGAGTAGCGCAGGAATCACGAGCGCCCAGCGGACCGGATTCTGCAGTCGTTCTGCGATCGAACGTATCCCCACAGCAGCAACAACGACGAGATGTGCGAGTCCCAAAAACAGAAAATGATTCGGGCGTTGACCGAGTTTGACCAGCGGAATCTGGTTGAGAATGTCATAGGGCAGTGGTATGCCCGTATCATGGGTCAGCCAGACCACCCGTGGTCCCATTGCAAAAACGAACACCACCAGTGTCATGAGCCACCACCAATTCGGCACATTGTGGCGCGCTCGTAGCCATGCATACAATGCCAAGACAACCACGCAATAGCCAATCGAGACAGGCCAATGCGTCGCTGAATAGCCCCGGTACCACGCGACCACCGCATCACCCCACCACGGATGCACCAGACTCGGGGTAAAGAATGTCAGCAACGAAGCCGAAAAATCGACCTGCCGCTCGAGGTAGTCTGCCAGTGCTACCCCTCCTGCCGAACTCGGTGGGAGTTTGCCTGGCGCCAAAATCTGCAGGGCGAACGGAAGCACAGGCGTCGCCACCGCAGCAGCGATACATGCGACGCGCACCCAGATGCGTTGGACGATGGTGCGATCGCGCCAGGCGTATACGGTCAGCACAATCGTCCATACGGCTACGTACGTAATCGAAAACAAGCCATAATACAGACTCGAGAAGAACGAACCCAACACACCGATGATTGCGAGAGCCACGAACCGCCTCTTCGGCGAATTGCTGATATGCCAGAGCGCGAGGAGCAACAGGGGGAAGTACTGGATTGATACCCGCTCGACAAAACCGGAATACGCTAACCACACATGAAACGGTGCGAATGTATAGAGGATGCCGGCTATCCATGCCGCATAGCGATGCTTTGTAATGGACTCTGTGAGGACCGCCGCACTCCATGCAGATGCAACAAATGTGAGATACGTCAGTGTGTTGAATGCAGCAATTGCACCAAACATCAATGTCACCGGCGCCATCAATAGCCCATTGGCCAGCATCAATGTCTGCCAGAAGAGATCGACGCCACCAGGATAAAAAAGCATGTCCGTATGGGTCGGTATTGTACCCCTTGCAATACTCTGCGCCACCCACCCCAACGACCAGACATTCTGCCAACCGGTATCACAACGCTCGACACATCGTGTCGCGATTGCCGTACCCCACTCTGCAAACGTCGCGGCGAATAACGGCACCACCACGATGACATAGCTCAATGGCAAAAAAAACCAGCGCCAGCGACGGCTGTCTTGTGTATAGAAAAACATACGGCGCAACAGCGTCATACTTCAACTCTCATGTACGGTACAGATGCTGATGGGGATTGGCCGGCCGGTTGCTTCGAACAGCGGTGACACTGTGGGTATAATAGCGGGGAACACTCTTTGCTGCAACACGAAAGAATGCGCTATGCAACCGCGACCAATGATTATTGACACCGATGCAGGTGTCGACGACGCCCTTGCGATTTTGATGGCGCTGGCAGATCCGACAGTCAAGATTGTGGGTATTACGACGCTCAATGGGAATGTATCGTTACCGAATGTCGAGCGCAATGTCGGCACGATTTTGAATGCATACGGCGCAGGGCATATCCCAATTTATCGAGGCGCCGAACGACCGTTGTTGGTCGATGCACCAGACGCGTCGAATATCCATGGCGTAGACGGTCTCGGTGACGCGGGGTTCCGTGCACCACGTCCACTCGAGTCAACCCACGGCGCACAGGCAATCATCGACCTCGCCAAAGCAAACCCTGGCTGTACATTAGTAACACTCGGCCCACTGACGAATCTGGCCATTGCACTATCGCTGGAGCCAAACCTCAGCAAATATGTCGCGCATACCTATGTCATGGGTGGCGCCCCAAAGGCCTCCGGCAATATCACGGCAACTGCAGAATTTAATATTTATGTCGACCCAGAAGCAGCCGAACTCGTCCTCCAGCGTGGCAATTTGCAGTCGACCTGGATTACGTGGGAAAACGCCATCGACCATGTCATCCTCTGGGACCGCTGGGAAGCACTCCTCGACGCCGGTGATATGGGCAAACGATTCGTGCGGCCTATGTGCACCAACTTGATGAACTGGGGCAAAGAGCGCAATCGTATCGGCATGATTATGGCTGATCCCAAAGCGATGGCCGTAGCACTCGATCCGTCGTGTGCAACGGTACAGCACGTCTATATGTCGGTCGATTGCGGTACCGGGATTGGTCGCGGCATGACAGCGATAGACCCCCTTGGATTTGCTGGCAAACCGGCAAATGCCTATGTCGCCACCCACCTCGACTTAGACCGCGTCATAGAGCTGATTACCACTGCTACTGCATTGCCCTGCTCGCTCTAAGCCGGCCCACTGAGCGTCGCCTGGCGCAGTATCCACATATGCCCGTACGGGTCACGTATTTTGGCATTGTTCCCGGCGACTACTGGTCGGGTGAGTTTGGCACCTCCCGCGAGGGCACGCTCTAGTAGCGGTTGGAAATCGTTGCACAACACCACGATTGCCGTGGCTACCGTGGGCAATGTCTGCGCATTGTGCAACTGCTCGGTCGGATAAACTGACGAGACAAAAAACCGCACCTCCCCGTTCATCAATTCTGCATGTGCGACCAGACTGGCTCCATCTGGGATGAATTCGACACATGTCAACTCGTATACGGTGCAATACCACTGGATGGCTTGGCGTGCTGGATCACACGACAGATACGGAATACACGTATGCATAGGAATCCCTCCGAACTTTGGTTTTCAAATCGTCACGATTGTGCACAATGAGGTGCTGACATGATCAGAATTGTTTTTGTGGGAGCAGGAAGCCACATTTTCACCCGGCGCTTGGTACGGGATGTGCTCGGGTTTGCGCGGCTCAAAGACGCAACCATCGTTCTGTGCGACATCGATCAAGAACGACTTGCACACGTGCAGTATAGCGTCGAACGGATCGTCGCAGCGTCCCACGCACCTGCCACAATCGTTGCAACGACGTCGCTCGAGTCAGCGATTGCAGGCGCAGATTATGTCGTCTGTACGATTTCGGGGCCATTTGAACAGTGGCGCCACGACACCGAAATCCCCGCCAGGTACGGAGTCGATATCAACATCGGCGACACGCGCGGCCCATCCGGGATCTTCCGCTTCCTGCGCACATACCCTGCCATGCAACACATTGTACGCACGATGGAGCGACTCGCACCGCATGCGGTCTTGCTGAATTACACGAATCCGATGGCGATGCTATGCGGTGCACTCAGCCGCGACACGACAATTCCCGTCGTAGGTCTGTGTCATAGCGTCCAAGGCACCGCCGAAATGTTGGCACGGTGGATAGATGTCCCTGCACATGAACTCCAATTCACCTGTGCAGGAATAAACCATATGGCATGGTATCTGACGCTGACGCATAACGGCGCTGATGTCTACCCACGTTTGCGGGATGCAATGCACCGTGATGCGATCTATCGCGAAGAAATCGTGCGAAACGAATTGTTCAAGGCCCTCGGCTTTTATACAACAGAGTCGAGTGGGCATCACTCGGAGTACAACTGGTGGTTCCGTAAACGGCCAGAACTCATCGAAACGTATTGCACCCCGGGCACCGGTTGGAACCCGGGTGCGAGCCATGCAGCGGTGAACTGGTATCAGAAGCACATGCACGAATGGCGCGACGAGGCACAACGCGAACGTGAGAACCCACAACCCGTCGACTTGACTCCGAGCAACGAATACGCGGCGTCGATTATCAATGCCCTCGCTGGCGGGCAATCCTACACATTTAATGGGAACGTCCCCAATGTTGGCTATATCGCAAACTTACCACAGGGCGCATGCGTCGAAGTCCCCATCAGAGCCGATCATTCCGGGTTACATCCGCAGACAGTTGGTGCACTCCCACCTGCCGTGACGATGTTGACACATCTGAGCAGTCAAATCGAAGAACTTGCGATCCGGGGTTGCTTGACCGGCAATCGAGAAGATATCTACGTCGCCTGCTATCACGACCCGTTGAGTGCAGCACGCCTCTCATTGGCCGAAATCCGCCAGATGGTCGATGACATGTTTGTGCAATCCGCACCTTTCTTGCCACAATTCCGCTAACGGAACGCGACATCATGGACGCAGTCAGGGCACCACAAATGTGGTGCCCTATTTCGTTATAATGAAAAGACTGTTACGTGCGAGGATTACATGGTTACCGATTCCAATGGACATCAAACGCCGTCCGCATCCGGATGTTGTTTTCTGGGATTGATTATTGCCGTATTTGCTGCGCTTTGGTACCTCATCAAATATGCCGTAAAAGCGTTCTATTGGATGCTCAAATACATTTTCGTTGCGATGTATTACGCGATTGCAGCGCCATTCCTGATATTTGAGTTTTTGTGGCGTCGAGGAGGATTGTGGCGACCCATTCTGCTCGTGCTTACAGGATGTGTGCTGTTGTTGGCCCTGATTGCGTTTCTTGTTGCTCCGACCCGTCCGACCACGCAATCAACCGCACCTGCAGCGACACAAACGCCCACCCCGAGCCCGAGTGCACAGCCGTCTGCGACCCTCACACTGACGCTGTCGGCTACGATTGCCGCCACAGACACTATTGTCCCTCCCACACAAACAATCGTTCCCACCACTGTGCCGACGGTATCCGTTACGATTGCATCCGCACCCACTGCAACGACAGAAGCCACAGCAGTGGAACCAACCGCTGTGCCTATACCTGCGGAGGCAACAGCACCCCCTGCAGATGGGAAGGTTCCCGCACGAATCTCTGCTGTTGTCGACGGAGACACCGTCAAACTCAATTACCAAGGGAAGGTCGTATCGATACGCATGATTGGTGTCGATACACCAGAGACAAAAGATCCGCGCAAACCGGTGCAATGTTTTGGGCGTGAAGCAACTGAATACACCAAAAAGACGCTGCTCAACCAAGACGTAATGATTGCCCATGATCCGACGCAAGACACGTTGGACAAATATCAACGGCCATTGTTGTACATTTGGCTTCCTGACGGTACGCTTTTCAATCAGCTGATCATCCAAGAAGGCTATGCATTCGAATATACGTATCGAGTCCCGTACCAGTATCAAGAGGCATTCAAAGCAGCAGAAAATGATGCCCGCAGCGCTGGTCGTGGGTTGTGGGCAGCCACGACCTGTAATGGAGTCGCAAGCCCGATTACACCAACTCCCTAATGCACCCAAGGAGTCTGATGCTACCGAATATCGTGTCCACCGTGAAGGTCATCCTCGTCGGAATGATGTGTGCCGCAGTCCTGACAGTTCTACAACCGCCCGCAGCCGCTGCTGCACTACTCCCTGAAGAACTCACCGAGGCGGTTGTGACAAAGGTAATCGATGGCGACACGATTGCCGTGCGCATCGGCACGACGGCGGTTACGGTACGCCTCATAGGAATCGACACTCCAGAAGTAGTCGACCCCCGTAAACCTGTCCAGTGTTTTGGTCGAGAAGCCAGTGCTCGTATGCAGTCACTCGTTGGTGGGGCCACCATCTACCTCGAAGCCGACGCAAGCCAAGGGGATCGCGACAAATACAATCGCATACTCCGTTATGTCTGGTTAGCAGATGGAACACACGTCAACAATCGCATGGTGACGGATGGATATGCCTTCGAATACACGTATGCGATACCATATCGGTACCAGATCCTCTTTCGTGATGCACAACGAGCGGCACGGAGTGCACAACGGGGGTTATGGTCACCTGTTACCTGCAATGGTGTGGTCACCACACCGGTCGCCACGGTATCGCGCACCCCATCCCGGACACGAACCTCCGTTGCCACGCGGACGCCGAGCCAAACCCGTTCCGCTACACGCACACCCACTGCGTCCCGCACGGCTATCGCCACACCGACAGGGATTATCACCGCTGCTTCTGCGCCGTGTGTGGTGAATTCCATTAAAGGCAATACCCGCTCACTCATCTACCATGTGCCCAGCGGGGCGTACTATGCAACGACGCATGTGTCTGTTCGTTGTTTTGTGACCGAATCCGAAGCCATAGCTGCAGGCTACCGTCGCTCATCGCGCTAACTACTCATAGGGAATGAATGGGGTATAATCCGTCCATCCGCACAGAGGAGTGTGAACATGCGCGTAGAAATGTTTCGGAGCTTGTGGGGTGTTGATGCCCCGATGGATGTCGTATTACCCGTATTTGCAGCACAGGGGTATCGAGGAATCGAATTGGGTGCACCGGTAGACCCAATAGAGCAAAATGCGCTCCGGTCGCTCCTCGAAGAGCATCGCCTCGACTATATTGCAATGGCGTTTTCTCAGGGCGATTCCGTTCGAGAGCACCTCGACAGTGTGCGTATGCAGATCGAAGGGGCACTGGCATGTGGCGCACGGCACATAACGCTTCATGGCTTCCGCGATAGTGCTCACTTCGATGATGGCTGTCGCTTCGTCGAAGGTGTGCTCCAACTGGAGCAATCATACGGGATTCGATGCGCACACGAGACACATCGTGGTCGATTGCTGTTCACCCCATGGACTGCTTCGGCATATCTGCATCGCTACCCGGATATGCACATATGCGCCGATTTGAGTCATTGGGCATGTGTCGCTGAACGGTTATTGGCAGACTGCGAAGATATCATTGCACAGGTCGCCGCCCGCACCATTCACCTCCACGCGCGGGTCGGTCACAGTCAAGGACCGCAAGTCATTGATCCACGGATGCCGCGCTTTTCGCACGAAGTCAGCGCCCACGAACACTGGTGGCGTCTCATCTATCTTGCAAATCAGGCACGCAAAGAAGCTGCGTTGACCGTCACCCCGGAATACGGCCCTCCGCCATACCAGGCAATAGACCCGATATCCAACGAACCATATCATCCCCTTGCCGATCTGATTGAATGGCAGCACGCCCGGATTCGTGAACTCTTCGCGTAGCAAAGCAAAACCGCCCGCTGCTGATGCAGCGGGCGGTTTTTTTGTCTCTCTCAAAACAATCCGAGAACTTTGACAATGTTCCCGTAGTTCAACCCAATAATAAGGCATCCCACGACCGCCATCAGCACACGCTTGGGGAGTTTGCCTGAGATGAATGCAGCAAACGGTGCCACCACCATACCACCGGCAATCAGTCCGGCTACCGTCTCCCAGGCTTCGACGGTAACCAAAAATGCCAGTGCAATGCCACTCACCATCGTAATAAAGAATTCTGCTGCACTCACCGACCCAATGACTTCTTTGGGCTCGTGACCCGTACCCAACAAGGTCGTCGTAACCACTGGCCCCCAACCACCGCCGCCGATCGTATCGACAAAGGCACCGACAAAACCAACGATAGGTGTACCCCAGGTCATATTGACATTGAGGTGCACACGCCACGCTGCACGGACGATTAAATACGCGCCCATGATGGCCAAATATGTGCCGATATAGGGCTTCACCACCGCGCCATCAAGCCCAGTCACAATGTAGACACCGATAATTGCCCCGATGATGCCGGGGACGACTAACCGGCGGAACAACGCACGATCGATATTCCCAAAGCGCCAATGACTCAGGCCCGAAGCACCCGTCGTGAAAATTTCGGCCATATGTACTGCAGCAGTAGCAACTGCGGGTGACGCGCCCGTCGACAACAAGAACGTCGACGCCGTCACGCCATACGCCATCCCGAGTGCTCCGTCGACGAACTGCGCCAACATTCCCACCAAAAACCCGGCCAACAACGCATCGGTGTGCACAACATAACCGGCATTCTGCCAGCGAATAAATGTCACATAGACCGCTACCATCACCAACGCGACTGCTAGAGAGATAACGATTCGTTTGCGCGGAATCTGAGGATTCATGTATACCCAACCACTTCTATCAAATCTAGTGGTTTAGTATAACATAAAAAGCGTGATGCTAACGGTCACGATACGACATAGGACGCTGCGTGTTTGCCCGAGAGAACGGCCAAGGGCACACCGCCACCGGGATGTGTCCCAGTACCACAGAACACCAACCCACGTAGTTCGCGATCGCGCTGCAATGGCCGGAGGAACGCACTCATCCGCGCATTCGACGCAAGACCATAAATGGCACCACCTGGCGCGTTATAGCGCTGGGCGAAATCATCCGGGGTATAGACATGCTGTACAACAATGCGTTCTCGCAGGTCGGCCATCCCAAAGGACGCCAGGCGATCAATGACACGCTCTACATAGTACGGAGCAATACTACGCCAATCCATCGTCCCACGTTGGGGCGGGACATTCACCAGTGCGAACAGATTTTGGCCACCGACAGGCGCATGTGACGGATCGATGTTGATGGTGTGGTTCAAATAGATGGAAGGGATGTCGTGGATACGACCTGCATCAATATCGGCAAACTCGGCACGGTAATCTGGTGAAAAACAGACGTTATGGTGGTCAAGATGGGGATATGCGCGATCGAGACCCCACAAAATTGCCATCCCACTCATCGAAAGTTCGCGCTTCTTGAGGCGTTCTGCACGGGGCCGTGCACCAGGGATGAAGCGTTCATACGCGATTTGCGGATCGACGTTACAGATGACATCGCTCGCGTCGTAATAGGTACCGTTGGTTGTACAAACACCTCTGACCGCGCCCTGATGGTGTGAAATTTCGGCGACTGGTGCATTGACCACCACGTCGACCCCAACGCGGCGTGCGGTACGTTCGAGCATTTCTGTGATGCCATACATACCACCGCGTGGATAAAATGCCCCCAACGCAAATTCCGCCCATGCAATCGTGTTGAATGTGGCAGGGGTGCGGTATGGCGATGACCCGTTATATGTGGCAAATCGATTCATGACCTGTTGCATATACGGGTGTGAAAAATAGGAACGCACCGCCTGATCCATGGTCCGTAG
>JBJONV010000183.1:0-4610 GCA_046051665.1 Chloroflexota bacterium | reverse complement strand
GCTCATCTTGGGTTGGAACTGGCGTACACCGCTGGTCATCCGTGAACTCGATGCATACGTCAGTCCGGGTTCGACGATTACATTGGTCAACTCATACCAGGCCGAGGATATTGCCGCATGGTATGAATCCTACACCCCAAAAAACATTGCCATTACGATTCGCGACGAAGATTCGACCGACCGTGAATTTCTCGATGGTTTGGATTTGCTCAGCTTCCATCACATTATCGTGATGGCGGCTTCCGAGGCGTTGCCTGCCGAAGATGCTGATGCACGCACGCTCATTACGTTGCTCCATCTGCGTGATATTTCGGACCGGGTAGGGCATCCATTCACCATCGTCAGCGAAATGCTCGACGTGCGAAATCGCCGCCTCGCTGAAGTGACTAAGGCCGATGACTTCATCGTCAGCAATCGGTTGATTAGTTTGATTCTTGCGCAGGTGACCGAAAACAAAGGTCTCAATGCGGTTTTCACCGATTTGTTTGACCCCGAAGGGGCCGAAGTCTACCTCAAGCCGATGAACGAATACATCGTCCCTGGACAAGAGGTCAATACAACGACGTTGATTGCCGCGGCGCAACGCCGTGGTGAAGTCGCAATCGGATTTCGCATCGCCGCAGATGCAAGTGACGCAACTAAAGCCTACGGTTGTGTCATTAATCCGCCCAAAGATGCGCTCCATACCTTCACGAGCGCAGATCGCATCATCGTCTTGGCGAATAGTTAATCCCGCAAAGGAGCTCACATGGTGTATTCCATCGCGCTCTACGAACGTTTATGTGAGCTGTTGCCCCCATCCACTTACCCCGTCAAACGAATGTTTGGCGGGGTGGTGTTTTTTCGCCGCGGACACATGTTAGTCGGTGTTTTTCGCGGGGGATTAATGGTACGTGTTTCGGCAGAGGATGGGGCACAGCACCTCAAGACCGGAGGAATCGTCCCGCTCGCTTCGAAGCCGAACCGGATGCAGGGCTTTATCGTCGTCGATGAATCGCTCGTAGATCTCGACCATGTCCTCGAGGAATGGGTCGAGCACGCCCTGTCGTACAATGCGACACTCGCCGCCAAATAGCCTCGTCTTCAAACCAAAAACCCCGCACATGTCTTGCGACAACGTGCGGGGTTGAGCGTCTGATTAGCTCTGGACTGCTTCGACTTCGATGTTGATGGTGACTTCTTCGCCGACGAGGATACCACCGGTTTCGAGGGCGACATTCCAGGTCAAGTCGAAGTCGGTGCGGTTGATCTTGGTGGTTGCCGAGAAGCCGGCACTCGTGGTGCCCCAAGGGCTCTTGGCTTTGCCCGAGAAGGTCACGTCGAGGGCTACTTGACGGGTAACACCTTTGATCGTCAGGTCGCCGAAGATGGTGCCGATGTTCGTGCCGCCAACCGTGATGCGGGTGCTTTTGAAGGTAATGGTGGGGAAGGTTGCTGCATCGAACAATTCTGGGCTTGTCAAGTGGCCGTCGCGCTTTTCGTCGCGGGTGTCGATGCTGTTGACATCGATGGTAACGTCCACCGACGAGTTGGCTGGGTTTGCTTCGTCGATGTTGATGTTGCCGCTGAACTTTTTGAACTGACCGCGGACGTTCGAAATCATCATGTGACGAATCGAAAAGGTAATCTCTGAATGTGCGGTATCGAGGTTCCAAGCCATGGTGACTGCTCCTTTGTCAATAATGTCCTATCTGACTGTTTCACTATAGAGGGTTGCAGTAGTCATGACCGTGTACAACGCGTGTACACCTTAGAGATCAGAGATTAGAGATCAGGATTAGAGATCAGGATTAGAGCTCAGTGATCAGTGATCAGTGATCAGAAACTGAAAACTGATAACTGATAACTGTTCCCTATTTTCGTTCTTGTTTCGTGATTTCTTCGAGCAACCGTTGTCGCCCACCGTGTTGGGCAATCACACGAGCGTCGCTGAGTAGGATGTCTGCACGAGGCCGATCGACCACTGTTGCCAGCCATATACGGATTTGTGCAGCGAGGTGGTGGACGCCAAGTGCGTCTGCGTCGTGAAGTGCGCGTTCGAATGCGCGGATTGCAGTGTCGATATCCTCTCGGGCGCGGGCAACCAGTCCGAGATTTGCATGTAATCCGGCTACTCGTTCGGGCATTCCGTAGCGTTCTGCGCATGCCAAAGCGTCGACGAAGGAGCGTTCTGCGGCACTGAGGTCGCCCCGAGCCAGGGCGATTTCGCCCAGTGTTGACAAGACATAACTCTGGAGGCGCAACAAGCCGACGCGTTCGCTCATACGAAGTGCAATGCGCGCATGTCGATGCGCGTTTGCGCTGTCCCCTTGGAGGAGCAGGTGATACCCGAGATTGTTGTGGCCGAGGATTAACCACACGTGGTGGTTTACATCGGGTTGCGCTTCTGCGGCACGGATTGCTTCGCGGTAGCGATCTACTGCCAGCGACAGGTTCCCCTGTTGCGCTGCAATCCCGCCCTGTTCAAATACGATTCGAGGCAGCACATCGCGCGCATCCTCGTGCCGACACAACGATTCGGCAGCACTCAACAACGCCGCAGCACGGTCGAGGGCGACGCCCGCGAGTGAATACGCAGTTCCGGCGATGAAGGCTGCATGCATTGCTATGGTGGCTCTCCGATGCGTACTGAGGGGTTCAGCGAGTGAGATTGCATCGTCATATCGGGCTGCCGGGAGGAAGGTCCGTGCGAGTGCCAAGCGTGCTTCGACGGCAATGTCGCCATCGGCACTTTCGTCGCTATCAATCGCAGTTTGGAGCACTGCAGCGGCTGCAGATTCACTGCCAGCCCAGTGAAGCATCTCGCCGAGGATCAAAAATCGATTGGCATGCTGTGCGATGGGGGCTGCTCGCAACGCCATCCGCATATAATGCTCTGCTTCGCTCCATGCGCCGAGGCCCTGCGCACGCTCTGCAGCGGCATCGGCATACGGGAGTGCTTCTGCAATCATGCCGGCTGCGGTATAAAAATTCGCCACACGTGCGTGATCAATTGGTCGTTGTGATGCCAGTCGGAGTGCAAAATCCCGTGAGAGATGATGGACCGTCGCTGGACCAGCAGCAGCAACCAATGACTCGACAGTGAGCGGGTGATCAAATCGTGCCAGCGTCCCACTGAGCATACGCACAATCCCATGCTGGACGAGTGTGTCACAGGCTTCGGTGGAGGTGTGTTCGTCCAGATGTGCGATGTCGGCACAGAGACGATAATCGAATTCTCGGCCAGCGACCGCACCTGCTTCGGCTAGGCGCCGTGCGTCAGGAGGCAATCCCGCGACGCGGGTGGCAATCAACTCGCGGATGGCGTCCGGGACCGTCGCGCGCTGGGCGTGTTCCGTGCGTGCAAATGCGACTACCATAAACGGATTGCCTTCGGCACGGGCAATCGCTGCATCGGCAATAGTGGGATTGTACGTCCGTGCCAGCTGCGTGCTCTCGCTTTCCGACAAAGAAGGCAGTGAGATGCGTGTGAGCATGCCGTTCCGCTCCGCGTGGCCGAGTAAATGCGTCACCGGTAGTGGCGTTGCACCGGGTCGAAGGGTCACCATCGTCAGCCAACTTCCTTCGAGTGACCGCCGTTGCAGACCCACAAAGACGCGCGCAGACGCGTCGTCGATCCATTGAGCGTCATCAATGAAAAGTGCAATACGTTGTCGTTGGGCAATATGTTGCAATAACAATGCAATGGCTTCGGGCAAGCGTGTGTCGGCACCATCAAACGGCAATGGATTGGGTTCTGCTCCCGGTAATTCCGGCCATATCCGCCGCAGTTCACTCTGCCAAACCACCGGGAGGATGGCATGGTCGCGTATATCATGCCAACGCGGTGCGTGGAAGAGTGCCCGAATCGCCCGACTCAGTACCTGATACGGCAAGACCGCATCACCTGCGTACGCCACGGCATGGACGATTACCGCGTTACTGCGGCGCAGGTATTCTTGGGCGAGTCGTGTTTTCCCAATCCCCGGCGCGCCCGAGATGGCAACGACCCGACCGTCCCAAACCAGCCCGTGCAACATGGTTAATTCCGCCTGTCTGCCGATGAATGGGTCTGGCTGTGCGGGCAGGACGGGCGTCTCGTGGGGGATGACAAATCGATCGGTGACGATGTCGTGATAGAGCGCCATGGTAGCGGGGAGCGGCGGTACACCGAGTTGGTCATCGAGCGCATGGAGGAGCGTTTCGTAACATGCAATTGCTGCAGCGCGGTCGTTAGCCCGCATGTGGAACTGCATAGCGACCTGACTTATTTCTTCGCGGAGGGGTTCATACGCAAGTGCTGCGGTGATTGTCTGGATTGCGCCGGCCAATCTGCCATTGCCGGCCAGCCAGTGACTGTGGCGTAGCAACAGATCTGCAATGCGACGGTGCCAGCGTGTGCGTTCACTATCTAGCCATGATTCGAGTGTTTCGATGCCAGCAGTATCGAGTTCCGCACAAAACACACCCACGGGGCGTTGCGCAACTGTATCGAGCAGTGCATCCCCGGGTTGGGCGTCCTGTAGCAGCCGGATGTCCACTTCGACATTCGGGTCGAGGCGGAGTGTTTGCTGATCACTCTGAATGACAGGGCCACAGGCGACTTTGATTTGATAAAGCGCAGTACGGAG
>JBJONV010000182.1:0-17651 GCA_046051665.1 Chloroflexota bacterium | reverse complement strand
ATGTAGGGTGCAGCGTCTGCGCGTACTTCTACACGGATAAGCGTGGCTTGATCGTAACTGACGGATTCGCTGTTGAGATCGGGGATGGGGGTAATCGATTCGGCGGCTTTGAGGATAGCAGCCAGCGCTTTGTCTTTGCTTTTGACCCCAGTGACGACACCTGCTTCGCAGCCAACCAGCACCACGCCACCACCGATGTTTGCCAGAGCGGCAATATGTGTGGCCATTTCGGTGGGTTTTGCTTCGAGTATTTGGACGATGTGCTCGTCGGTGGTGGATTGCAACAGCTGGTGAAGCGCCCATCGTCGTACGGGGGTGCTGATAAAGCGAATGTCATCGGTGCGGTGTGACAGTACGACTTCACGGAGTGCTTCAAAGGTGGGGGTCGTCAAGGTTACTTCCGAAAAACCCGAACCAATAGAATCGATGGTCGTCGCTCCCGAACCGCCCAGGATACAGATGTTGTCGATCCCGTCTACTGCGCGGTCGATGGCATGGAGCTGCCCTGCGGCGATGAGTTGCTGCACAAGCGCGCTGTCGTTGCGCGTTTTGGGGTGGGCAACGGCAATCCCATTGGCTGCATTGACGAGGGCACATATTACCCCCGCACCCGTCTGTGTGCTTCCGTCTGTGCCATCGATACCGAGGTGTTGCAAGATTGTTTCGATACTGATGGTTGTTGTTTCGGCGGGGAACAGTGCAGTGATGGTGAGCCCGTCTTTGCTGGTAGCGGTGAACCCCGGCAATATCGTCGAGCGCGTACGGAGGTCGCGATGCAGGTCTAGTCGTTCCCCATCGCTTGCAGACAAAATACCGGCTTTTTCGAGCAGAATCAATTTGTCGTAATCGCGTTGGATGGCATCGAAGCTTTTGATGCTCCCTATACCCGTCAGTGCAATCATATCGAGCGCAGCATGACTGGTTGCACGTAACAATTCGAGTTGGTCGGCCCCATCGTGGAGCGCATAACAGACGTGCGGGTCAATGCGAACCGTCACCGAACCAAGACTCGGGGAACTCGTGGGCATGGTCATTGTGTACTCCGTAACAACATACTTTAAAAAGCTTGTTTGTATCGTTGCGATGAATCAATCCCGCATCACGACAGAGACGATACTACTCGGGCGATGCGTAGCATGATAGAGCAGGCAAATAGTAACGCACTACTACATCGAAATTACTATACTGTAAAAAAATAGCAGACGCAATGGAAATATATTGTGATTTCATAAGATTTTCATGGTACGCATGGTGAAAATTTATGGAACAGACCTGTGACACAGCAGAGTCACTGATAGCGTAGAACGTCATGCGCATTGGAAACAGACAGAGTACAAAAAAAGAAAATCGTGACGCAGAAACGCAAAATTCGTTCGTCAAAACCGTTGCTGTGGCATCCCTCAACGCAGGGTTTTTTGGTTTACAGTGTGAAAAGCACCGACAGCTGAATCACTCGCGGGAGTGTGAAGCCGAGTACAATGGGTGGAGCAGGCAATCAAGAGGTACCGTGACGATGACCAGTGACACACCACAGGATGCGATCCCAGAACGTGAACAGATTGGAACCCTCGAGTTCGTTCGTGATCCACTCTACCCGTATCCATTTAAAGTGCCGATTGCACCGCATTTTTGGATGACCGAACAGACCGGGGTGTTGGCAGCGGCGATGGAATCGTACTTCCACGGCGAAATGCCGACGCCCGCGCATCGTGTTGCACTCATGACCTACTTACGCCAATTTGTCGAGCGTGCCGTGTTGTTGCCGGGCACCAAGCGCGAACCGTTGATAGCCGAAATAGCCACGTTGCGGACACAACGAGAGTTTGAACGCTATGCCGATGAATTGGCGGCGATAGGAATCGAGGCGTTCTGAGCGTCGCTTCCGCAGTATTTGACAGTGCCGCATGCGGTAGCGTATAGTAAAGGTGTTGTGGACAGCGGGGCGTAGCGCAGCCTGGTAGCGCACATGAATGGGGTTCATGAGGTCGGAGGTTCAAATCCTCTCGCCCCGACCACACGCCCGAACGGGCACCAAAACGCCGACTCAGGTCGGCGTTTTGTGTACCCCGATTTGTTGCGAGGGTATATGGTACGACGAATTATAGTAATGATGCTGGCAATCGTTTTTGCCACAGCTGGCTGGGTAGTACCGAGCCGCGCAGAAGAGTCGACTGCACAGTGTTTTGTCGAAACGGGTTTTTGCATAGACGGTCGCATCCGCGAATACTGGAATCAACAGGGCGGGTTGCGCGTCTTTGGGTACCCGATTGGGCCACAGGCGACGATTCGTGTAGAGGGAAAATCGCTGATTGCCCAGCCGTTTGAGCGCAACCGGCTGGAGCTCCATCCCGAGAATGCGCGTCCATACGATGTATTACTCGGGCGGTTGGGCGCAGACCGACTTGGGCAGCAAGGTCGTGACTGGTATGCGTTCCCCAAATCGGGAACCGCCGATTGCAAGACGTTCGAGGCGACGCAACACGCAGTATGTGGGCGGATATGGCAGGTGTGGCGTCAGTATGGGCTCGAAATGGACGGTCAGCCGGGGATTTCGGAAGCCGAAAGTCTGGCGTTATTCGGCCTCCCGTTGTCTGGCGTACAGACCGAGCGCTTGGGTGACGGCAACGAATACCAGGTGCAATGGTTCGAGCGTGCACGCTTCGAGATACACCCCGAAAACGCAGCTCCATACGATATTTTGTTCGGCTTGCTTGGCAACGAAACACGTGATCATGTGCCTGCTACCGCACCGAGCGACTTGCCTATCTTGGGAGCACCGAGCGGCACCGTGGGTGAGGCAATCCGCGTGTTGGCGCCGCGGGCTGCAGCAAATGGGTATAGCTATGACGATGTGAAGAATATCGTCGAGGCATATCAGCGCGTGGGCAACAGTGTCGGTATCGATTGGTTTTTGGCGATTGCCCAAATGGCGCACGAAACGGGCTACCTCACCAGTTATTGGTCAGCACGGCCACAGCGTAATCCGGCAGGCCTTGGGGTCGAGGGACGGAGCTCGGTGACGGACCCCGGTCAGCCGGGCTGGGTATACAACACGCAACGCAAGATGTGGGAAAAGGGATTGAGCTTTAATTCATGGGAGGACGAAGCGGTGCCCGCGCACCTTGGTCGCCTCTTGGCGTATGCATTAAAAGACGAGCAAGCAACACCGGAACAAAAAGCGTTGATTGATAAAGCGTTGGGCTACCGTCCGTTGCCTGCTGCATTGCGCGGCGTTGCGCCGACGGTGGTGGGTCTGAATGGACGTTGGGCGTTCCCAGGAACGACCTACGGGCAACGGATTCTCGAGGTCATGATGAAGTTGCGCGCCGTCCCCTAACACAAAGACCTGAAATGTCGCTGACGCACATATTGCAATGCTGAAGATTCGATGATATGATGCTACGACAATTACTACATACATACGTACTATCGCATAGCGTGGCAAAAAGGAGCTGATGATGGGCGACATGAGTCTCATTACAGCATATGAACAGATGCATGACGCATCGGCGAACGGGAATCACGCGGTCGTGTTGCGCATCGCGCGACACGTGTTGATGTACTTTCCGCATATCATCAAAACCAAGCTGTGCCTGTGCGAGAGTCTGTTGGCAGTAAACGAACTCACCGAAGCAGCATCGTTGTACCACGATGTCCTGCGGAGTGATCCCGAAAACATCGATGCATATGTCGGTTTGAGCATTATTGCGGAGCGACAAGGCGATTTACGGGTCGCAGAGGAGCATCTCGAGCATGCGATCGAGATGCGGCCGGAAGTGGTCGACGTACGCACACGATTGGTGAACTTGTACCGCCGGTCAGCGCGGCACGACGTGTATTTGCAATTAAGTCGGATTGGCTTGGCGCGACTCTTTGTGAAGGGGAGCATGTTTGAGCAGGCGATTAGTGAGTTCCGTAGCCTGCAGGCATTGCACCCAACCCGAGTGGATATCACGATAGCACTTGCCGAGACATTGTGGCGGAACGGTGATGAGCGGGAGAGCTACGAAATCAGCCAAACGTTGCTCAAAACAGACCCCGACATCCTAAAGGCGAACTATTTTGTGGCGCGCTACCAAGCGGGTCGCGACGCAGATGCAAGTCAACACTGTTGGATGCACGCACAGGCATTTGATCCGTTCTTTGATATCGCCCGTGAGTTATTTGGCCACGCGACGTTGCCGTCTGCAGCGACGTGGGTGTTGCCAGAAGTACAGGCAGTCGATGTAAGTGCCAAGGGTGTCCAGCGGCGCAGTGGCCCGCAAGTACAAAGCAAAGAAGTGTTGTACCCGGCAATCCCAGATTTGGATTATGGTGCGGTATTGCAGCATATGCGGAGTGAACCACGGCATGGGATGTATGCCCAAACGGACGATTGTGCGTGTATGGGAGAAGGCGGCTTCCCGGATGTCGTCGGTATGAACGGTAGTGCGCCGGATGGAGCATCGCATCCGGATGTTGCTGCACCGGAACTCCTCGCTGGCATGTTGGATCATACGACGGCGCACACAGAACAACCCGACACGGCGACCAATGCGCTACCACATGTACCCAGCCATGATCTCACGGTCGAAATGGTGCGGGGTGTGGGTCGTGTCACGACTCCGGTATCACCGGATGTGAGTGAAGTCGTCACCGAGACGGTACAGGCACCCCAAGGAAGTAATCGTGGAGTTCCGTTTTTGGTACATCAGGCAATTGACGACGATGATCGATTCCTAGCAAACGTCTTGGGGACTAGTGATACCGCACAGAGCGAATCCCGTCAGGGTGAGCCCGTAGTCGCAGCGCTCGCGGAATTGGCACCGCTCAAGATCACCATTAATACGACACAGTTGCAGACCATTTCGTCCTTGGACGATTTGTATGCGTTATTGGCACGCCTCGAAATCAGTCATACCCCATCGCCGACAGAGGATTTGCGTGAAGTGGTAGCGCGTATTTTAGGTGGCGGCTTTGTGGATGCCAAGAAGGTAACCCCAATTCCCGACCCACGCTTCACTCGGCAAGCATCGCAAGCAGCCGCGGCGACCCTCGACTCGATGCGTGAGCGTGGTCGTCATGACCGCAGTATTACCACTTCTCGTTCGGCCAAAAGCGTCGCAGCACCAACATCAAAACCGGCAGATGCTCCCCCGGCTGCATCAGCCGCGAATCCTGATTCGTTGCTGGCGGATTTGTTTTTATCGTCACGTTCCGCCGAGATGCCGGTAGGCGTATCTGCTGCGTTACCACGTGCGGCAGCTCCGGCACCTGTGACACCGCCGAGTGCACCTCCGGTGAGTGCTCCGCCAGTAGCGGTGGCGGAGTCGTCTGTTGCGAAGCCAGCTGCAGCCACGAGTGATCGTGCGCACGATAATGCCATGTTGCAATCGTTGCTGGTAAGCCAGAACGCATCTGCAGAACCGATTGCGCTCCCGGGGAGTGCAACCGGATACGAACGGTTCAATAGTGCCGATGCACCTGCCTACAGTGGTGCTCAAGCATTTGATATGAGCAATTTGGCAGTGAGTCAGGGGATGCGTCTGCATGACTTCCCCGAGACAGGCAGTCGGCCTGCATTCGACGCGAACGACATTCTGCGTGACGTAGGCATCACAACGGGCGAATTGAGTCGGGCTGGCTTGGCTGTGCCTGCCGTTGCTGCTGGCCCGATGGCTGAGTCGATGATGAATCAACCGACAGCCAAAGCAATGGTGAGTGCACCGACTGGTGGAAGCAAAACGGCACCGACTGGATCGCACCAACCACCGATACAGACCAACCGAACGCAGACTGCCGGTGCAAGTACTGCACAGATGAACGAATACTTGCGTTCGTTGCAGGATGATCCCGAAAACGCACCGTTGCGGCTTGCCGTTGCACGGGCGGCGACGCCCAGCGGAATGTTCGAAACGGCAATGGTGCAGTACCGGCATCTCATCCGCACGACGATGCTCCTCGACGATGTCGTCGCTGATTTACGGGACATCTTGGCGAATGAGGCAGATGCCCAAAAGCGACGCGAATGTAGTCGTTTGCTCGGTAATGCGTATGCACGCCAAGGACGAGTCCAAGAGGCCGTCGAAGCGTATCGCATGACGAATTTGAATGGTCCACCACCATCACTTGCATAATTGCTACATACACCCCTGCTCGACCACGAGGAGGGGTGTTTTGTTGTGTCCCTCGTCGGCGCGAAGGGTGGTATGATACACAGTGGAACAGGAATTGCAGTAAGGAGTCAGTTCGTGGAGCGTTCACTCATTATTTTGAAGCCAGATGCCGTACAGCGTGGTCTGGTTAGTGCCATTTTGGGTCGGTTGGAGCAGCGTGGTCTGCAAATCGTCGGTTTGAAGCTGATGCGCGTCACCGAAGATTTGGCTCGCAAGCACTATGCAGAGCACGACGGCAAGCCGTTCTTTGCAGGTTTGATCGAATACATCACCTCCGGTCCAGTCGTTGTCATCAATGTCAAGGGCAAAAACGTCATCGAAACCGTCCGCACGATGGTCGGCGCAACCAACCCGGTCAAGGCTGCACCTGGCACCATCCGTGGTGACTACGGCCTCGAAATCGGCCGCAATTTGATCCATGCCTCCGACAGCCCCGAAAGCGGCGAACGCGAGACGGCGATATTCTTTGCACCGAACGAGTTGTTCACCGTTGAGCGTAGCGTGGACCGCTGGATCTACGAGTAAACGAGCATGAAAATTGCGATTATCGGTTTGGCCAATAGTGGCAAAACCACGGTTTTCAATGCGTTGACCCGCGGCACTGTCGAAACGGCAGCGTTCAGTTCGGGTCAGCTTGAGCCGAACGTCGCAACGGTCAAGGTGCCCGATGGGCGCCTTGACCGTTTAGCGGTGATGTTTAAGCCACGCAAATTGACACCGGCTGATGTACAGTATGTCGATGTGGGCGGGATGAGCGGGAGTAGCAACCGGAGCGGGTTGCCGCCGGCGTTGTTGAACTTCATCAGTAGCGCCGATGCACTGTTGCACGTGGTGCGAGCGTTTGAAGATAACGCAGTACCGCATCCGGACGGCAGTGTCGATTTTCGTCGCGATATTGAATCAGTCGATTTGGAATTGACTTTTTCGGATTTGGCGATTATCGAAAAGCGCTTGACCAAACTCAATGCCGAAATCAATAAGATGGCTGGCCGTGAGCGTGAACAACGCACCATCGAAAAAGACGCCCTGACGCGCTTGCAGACCGCCCTTGAGGCTGGTCAGCACGTGCGCGACGTGGAGTTGACCGAAGAAGAGTCACGGCTGTTGCGCGGGTATCAGTTTTTGACCGCAAAGCCTATTTTGCAGGTCATCAACGTCGGCGACGACGCCATCAACACTGCGCTTGAGGTCGCTTACGATCATAAGCAGAGTGCTGTGGCGGTTATCTCGGGCAAAATCGAAGCCGAGTTGGCGATTATGTCGGACGACGATGCTGCGGTCTTTATGGAAGACTTGGGCATCAAAGAGCCAGCGCGGAATCGTGTCATCAACTTGTCGTATGACTTGTTGGGCTTGATGAGCTTCCTCACGGCGGGCGATGACGAATGCCGAGCCTGGACGATTCGCAAGAATACGCCAGCAGCCGAAGCAGCTGGTGCAATTCATTCGGATATTCAGCGTGGCTTTATTCGTGCCGAAGTTGTTGCGTTTGAGGATTTGATGAAGGCAGGCGATATGGTAGCGGCCAAAAAAGCCGGGACTGTGCGTCTGGAAGGCAAATTGTACATCGTCAAAGATGGTGATATCTGCCACTTCTTGTTCAACGTGTAACAACGAGCTGACTGCAGTCTGAAGCGCCTGGCGAGGTTTCCCTCGCCAGGCGCTTTTGCGTTAACCGAGAAGCGGGGCGTCGTGCAAAACGCCCCGCTCGAAGGTAGTGAGACTTCTTGGGGCTACCCGGCGACAGAGCGTGCATCTGGAAGAAGATGGCATGCCGACGGAGGGCGTCTATCAGTCGCGGTATCTTGAGTCGGCATGCCATGACGGGGGAGGGGGTAATCCCTGTTGATGGTGGCTCGCATGGTACACTGGAATACAGAACCGAGCAGTAGATACCACAGAAAACAGCGTATGAAAGCATTGCGTCGCGCATTGCGCCTCGACGAATTAGGATTGTTGCTTCTGGTCCTGTTGGTGTATGCCATCGGGTACATCCAGCTGACACTGACGACGGGGAGTGCCGAATTGGTGCCTACCCCACGTGGCGTGTTGCGCATATTGTGGCCGTCGATGGCGCCGTTGCTGTGTTTCGTGGTGTTGTCGGGGTTGACGCACCGGTTCCAGCCACGGGCTGATCAGTTGCTCTTACCGGTGACTGCTTTTTTGAGTGGGATGGGATTGCTGATGAGTGCACGGCTCGACCCGAGCCTGGCGATCCTCTACCCGGATACCTACCCGAATATTGATGTACGCCAAGCACTATGGATTACCCTCGGCAGTGTCATCTATGGATTGATTGTGCTGGTTCCGTGGGATACGCTCTTGCGAGCCCGCACCAAGATGACGTTATTTGACTGGTTGGCGCACTACCGGTATGCCTGGTTGTCGATTGGCTTGGTGCTGATTGTCGCGACGTTTGCGTTTGGATCAGACCCCAACAATAGTGGTGTGCGTGCCTGGTTGACGATTGGTCCGCTGACATTCCAGCCGTCTGAACTTTTGAAAATCCTCCTCGTTATCTTCCTTGCCTCGTACCTTGAAGAATACCGGAGCCAAATTGATCGCGGTATGCGCGTTTGGGGTGTTTCGTTGCCGGCGCTGTCGGCATTGGTCCCCTTGCTGGTGATGTGGGGGATGGCCATGCTGTTGATTGTGCTCCAGCGCGACCTCGGCGCGGCATTGATGTTATTCAGCGTCTTTTTGGCGATGATCTATGTTGCGACGGGTCGGGGATTATATGCCCTCGGCGGTGTCGGTGCGTTTGTGATTGGTGCGGTGGTGTTGTACCAGGTGTTGCCGATTGTGCAGTTGCGCGTCGGTTTGTGGTTAGACCCGTGGACGCAGACGCGGGGGTATCAGTCGATTCAGGCGATTTTTGCGTTTGCGTCGGGGGGTATTTTTGGGAGCGGGATTGGTCAAGGGATGCCGGGGATTGTCCCGGCGGCGCATACGGACTACGTGTTTGCCTCGATTGGTGAGGAGCTCGGATTGGTCGGGGCGGTCGGAGTCTTATTGGTGTATTTGCTGTTGGCAGTGCGTGGCTATGGGATTGCCTTGCGATTAACAGGGCAGTTTTCGACCTTTGCGCAGTTATTGGCGGTGGGCTGTACGACGATTTTGGTGGTACAGGCGTTCATCATCATCGGTGGGAATGTACGCTTGATCCCGTTGACTGGCATTACGATGCCGTTTGTGTCGTATGGTGGGTCAGCGGTCCTGATGAATTTTGTGGTGATGGCGTTGTTGGCGCGGGTATCGGTGTTGCAACGGGGTGTGGGCGAGATCTCGTAGGGGCGATGTGGCGCTGTCTGTGCGTCGGCGTGTGTGTCCATAGAGAGGGCGACACACGCCACCGCTGTGACCCCCGCACGGCTGCCTGCGGTGCATGGAGCGGGATGCAGTGCTGTCGGGTGCATGCTGCTGTGATGGACGAACGAGATTGGCAGGGGACAGATCGTCGACGACACGAGCTGGTGTGCCCAGAACCTTTTCCATGCCGCTTGTGGGGATGATGGGTGCGATTTGGTATGATAGACGAGCATTGACCAAAAGGAGCACCACGTGACGACGTTGCTATTGATTCGTCATGGCGCCAATGACTGGGTTCATGGGCGTTTGGCTGGACGCATCCCCGGGATACATCTGAACGAAGAAGGACGTGCGCAAGCGGTTGCGGTGGCGGCACGCGTCGCGAGCATCCCGTTGGCAGCGGTCTATGCGAGCCCGCTCGAGCGGACGATGGATACCGCTCAGGCGATTATTGCTGGACGTGACCTGACGATTACGCAGGTGCCCGATTTGCGTGAGGTGGACTACGGTGAGTGGCAGGGTGCCGAACTCAAGGTGCTGTACGAAGACAAACGCTGGCCAGGCGTGCAATATTACCCGAGCGGGACGCGCTTCCCGAATGGTGAGACATTGGGCGAGTCGCAGATGCGCATGGTGCGGACGTTGGAAGGCTTGCGGGCGCACCATGGCGAACACGACGTGATTGCGGTGGTCTCGCATGCAGATCTGATAAAGCTGGCCTGTGCGTATTACATTGGGATGCACATGGATTTGTTCCAGCGGCTCGAGATTGGGACATGTTCGGTCACGGCATTCCGTTTTACGCCGATGGGACCGCGGTTGTTGGCATTCAACGACATGGGCTCGTTGGCGCATGTGATCCCCAAACCACCCGAACCGCCGGCTGCTGAACCTGCAGCACTAGAACCGACGCAGCCATGAACTATACCTATGAATTTGACCCTGCTGGGCATTTGACGGTAGGGACCGTGGGCAAACCAGGGCAGCGAACGTTTTATATCCAAGCGCGCAAAGGGCGCGATATTTTGACGTTCACTGCCGAAAAAGAGCAAGTGCGTGCCTTGGGGCAGGCGTTCGACCGGTTGCATGACGATATTGTGAGCAATAATCCGTTGTTGTCGACGAGTGAAGACGCGGTCTTGATTCGCGATATGGGCCTTATCGAGCCCATCGAACCGGTTTTTCGTGTGGTGCAGATGGGGTTGGGGTACGACGCCGAACACGACACGTGTGTGCTGATTATGCAGGGGATGAGTGACGACGAAGAAGACGAATCGCCGTCGGCACGCATTAGCATCCCACGCGAACAAGTACGTGGACTGAGCCAGCACATTACGGCAGTGCTGAGCGGTGGTCGTGCGGTGTGTGGCAATTGTGGGCGCCCCCAAGACCCGGATGGGCATTTTTGTCCGCAGATGAATTAGCACCGACGGGCAGATGGGGTGAACGATGAGCAACGAACAACCGGCGGCGAGCATCAACGAGATACTGGCATTTTTGACCTACGCAGAACTGACGCCGCAGACATCAATGCCGTGGAGTAGCAACGCGACCATCCTGTGCTTGGCGACGTATGAGCAGACGCAGGGATTGGTCATTTATAAGCCGCAACGGGGCGAACGACCACTCTGGGACTTCCCGCGTGGGACGTTGTGCCAACGCGAAGCAGCTGCGTTTGTGGTGAGTAATGATTTGGGGTGGAACTTGGTCCCACCTACCGTGCTCCGCGATGGACCGTATGGGATAGGATCGGTGCAATTGTTCATCGAAAACGATGAGCAAGAGCACTGGTTTACCATGCAAAAAGAAGGTGGCTACGAGCATTACTTGCCGCTGTTGGCGGCCTTCGACGTCATCATCAACAATGCGGACCGCAAAAGTGGGCACTGTCTGAAGGGTGCCGACGGGCGGTTGTGGGCGATCGACCATGGTGTGTCGTTCCACCACGAAAACAAGTTGCGCACGGTGCTGTGGGACCTGGCGGGGTCGCCGCTCCCGGCAAACCTCGTGACCGACATTGGCTTCTTGGCGCAGCGCTTGACCATGCGTGAAGGCGCCTTGCGACTCTTGGATACCTTGCTCAGCGCTGAGGAACGAGTCGCACTGCAGCGACGGGTAGAGCGGTTATTGGCAAAAGGAAAGTATCCGCAACCGACGTCGGAACGCAGTTATCCGTGGCCGCCAGTCTAGCCGCCCGGAGTATCGCGCGTGTGCGTCTGTGCAGGGAAGGGAGTCGACATGACAGACATTGGAACGGAACAACGCCCCATCTGGATTGCCGTGATTGGCGCAGGTCCGGCGGGGTTTTATGCCATCGAAGCACTGCTCAAAAATGATGCAGCGGTGCGTGTGGATATCATCGAACGCTTGCCGACGCCGTATGGCTTGGTGCGTTCGGGGGTAGCGCCGGACCATCAGTCGATTAAGGGTGTCACGCGCATCTACGACAAAATCATGGCCGATCCACGGGTCCGTTTTTTGGGGAATGTGGCGATGGGCACCCACATTAGTCATGACGAATTGTTGGCGCACTATGATCAGGTCATCTATGCCGTTGGGGCACAATCCGACCGCAAAATGGGCATCCCTGGCGAAGATTTGATTGGCAGTGCGCCGGCGACGCAGTTTGTGGGCTGGTACAACGGACACCCCTACTACCGCAATAGCCAATTCAACCTAGATACGCACGAACGCGTGGTGGTGATTGGCAACGGCAATGTGGCAATGGATGTCACGCGGGCGTTGCTTGCGCCGGTTGACGAATTGGCAACAACAGACATGGCCGACCACGCGATTGCTGCACTACGCACCTCGACCGTGAAGCAGGTGGTGGTCGTCGGGCGGCGCGGTCCGGTCCAAGCAGCGTTCACCACCCCCGAATTGAAGGAATTTGGTGAACTGCATGGGGTGGATGTGGTATTGGATCCGGTCGACTTCGAACTCGATCCCGTCAGTGCTGCGCAACTCGCCGAAAACAAAGTCGCGGGTCGCAATCACGAAGTGATGCATGGCTACATCGAGCGCGGCTTAAGCGGTGCCGCAAAAAGCATTCATATGCAGTTTTTGTGGTCGCCCATCGAAATCATCGGCCACAACGGCCATGTGACCGGCGTGGTGATGGAGCGCAATCGATTGGTGGATGACGGGAACGGTAATGTGAAAGCCGAAGGTACCGGTGCGACGCGGACCATTGCGTGCGGCATGGTATTGCGGTCGGTGGGATATCGGAGTGTGGCATTGCCGGGCGTGCCGTTTGACGAGAAGCGGGGTCTCTTCCCCAATATCGACGGCCGCGTCATCGACAGCGCGAACCAGACCCCGATCGAACGGACCTATGTGGTTGGTTGGGCAAAACGTGGTCCTTCCGGCATCATCGGCACGAATAAGCCAGACTCGGTGGCTACCGTCACCAGTATGAAGGCAGATTGGGAGTCATTATCTGGGATCCCGATGGCTCCCCGTGATGGCGAGGCTGTGTTGGCATTGCTCCAGTCACGAAGTGCGCACGTCGTAACCTACGCAGACTGGCAAAAACTCGACGCATACGAAACGACCATGGGCAACGCACAACACCGGCCACGCGTGAAAGTTGTCGATGTGCAGCAGATGCTCGATATCATCACGCGCTGAGGGAGCGTGTGTCGAAAAAAGCCCCCACGCGTGCATACCACGCGTGGGGGCTTCGGTTTGTATGCCCCTACGGGGCCAGTCGATATTTGGCGACGACGGGATAGTGATCACTGGGGAAGCGACCGTCTGCTGATTGCATGGTGATGATATGCGCAGAGTTGACCACAAGACGTTGTGTGGCATCACGGAGGAGAATCCAGTCGATGCGGGCGTCGTCGCGTTCACCCGAGATGGATGGCCATTTGGCACCATGAAATCCATGGAATGTCAGCACTCCATGCCCATCGCGGTGACCTGCAGCCTGCCAGCTATCAACAAACCCGTGTGTGCGTACGTGGGCGTGCACAGGACTATCGGGCGGGGTATTGAAGTCGCCCATAAGGATGGTAGGCAGATGCGCGAGGTGGGCGAGTTGTTGGTGGATGACGTCGATGGAGGCGAGCCGAGATTGTGCACCGATATGATCGAGGTGGGTATTACAGACACAGATGTCGTGCCCGCTGGCACGATGGCGTAGGACGACCCAATTGGCGACACGCATCCACGAGGTGTCCCAAGAGCGCGACGGGACACGTGGGGTCAAACTGAGGTGGAAGGCACCGCTTGATTGCAAGGTAAATGCGTGCGTGCGCCAGGCGATTGCAGCGTATTCGTACGGGGCATGATTCCCATACGGGATGCCAGGGGTGATGGTGTGTTCGGGGAATGTCGTGCGTAGCCATTGGCTCTGGAGGTCCATACATTCTTGGACTCCGAGGATGTCGGGCGCAATGAGCTGCAGGGTCTCGGCGAGGTATGCATTGCGTAGGGACCATGCATTGGGTCCGTCGGCGGCTTTGGCATTGCGCAGATTCGCGGAACAGAATGTCAACTGGTGCATAGTATTCCTTTGCGGGGCTACAGCCCGATGGAGCGCAGGTATGAACGATTGCGGGCAGCGCTTTCACGCGGGGCTCCCATGCCGGGGAGGACGTCTTGCTCGACCACAATCCAACCGGCGTAGCCAATGGCATCGAGTGCCCGCGTCATTGCGTCGAATTGTACCGCCCCCTGACCGAGCTCGCAAAAGATACCTGCTTGGAGCGCTGCGAAGTAGTCACCTTGCGTGGCACGGATCTTGTCAGCAACGGTGGTACTGCAGTCTTTGTAATGGACGAGGCGAATGTGCGTGGCGAATTCGTGGACGAGCGCGACGAGGTCGCAGGAATTATCATTGGCACCGTAGAGCATGTGTCCGGTATCGAACACGAGACCGAGGTTGCTCGCATCGATGTGGTGGAGAAAGCGACGCACCTCGTCGGGCGTTTCGATGATTCCTGCACAGTGGTGATGGAAGGCACTCTGAAGCCCGCTCGTCGTGTGAATGGCGTGTGCAGCTGCGGATGCACGTTTGGCAGCGGTGACGATATCCGTCGAGCGTGTGCGACCGGTGATTCTGCCTGCATTGGCTGTCCGGACGGGGTCTGTGCCGTTGGCATCGGCGAGGATAATCATCGGCTGATGTGCTTGGCCAAGGAGTTGAGCGGTGCGTGCCAGGAGGTCGGCGGTACGGCAGGCATGGGCGATAGCCGGTGCGGTGGTTGCGTCGTCTGCGCGCAGATCAACGGGCACGAATGCACCGATGAGGGTGAGGCTTCGGTTGTGGAGCTCGGATGCGAGTGCACTGGGTTCGGTCGGCATAAAGCCCCAATCGCCCAACTCGGTGCCGGTATAGCCGGTGGCAACAAGTTCATCGAGCATTTGGTGGTATTCAATGCGGGTGCCACTGAGGTCTGCAAATTCGAGGGTACCCCACGAACAGGGTGCATTGGCGATAGAACGCACGGGCATAGAGAAACCTCACAGTCAAGCGGATTGCATGTATTGTAGCGGGTTCGTGTGGGATTTGGCAGTGCAGTGCATAATTCCTCGCAGATGTGCACGCAACGCGTTGGTATGCTATAATCCTACGTATATTTATTTGTGTGTCGACGCACTGACAGAAGGTACATTACATGGAACTCGCACTTTCCATCGCATTGATTGCACTCGGTTCCGCATTGACGTTTTTGGTGGTCCTGCAGGGGCGCAATGCCGGTTTACAATCGAACGATGCATCGTCAATCTACAAGACCAAACGTGGTCTTGAAAAGACGATTTTCCAATTGACCATTGTGCTTGGTGTGTTGTTTTTGATTACCGCATTGGTCGCCAGTCTGCCTATTTTTGGCACGGCACCAGCCACGCCAGCAGCTGGCTTGTGGCTCTGGTAGGCTAATCAATGTCACGGCGCATCCGCCTGCAAATTGTCATTACCGTCATCAGCTCGATGCTCGTGCTCGGGCTGATGGCGTATGTCGCAGTGACGCGTGCGGCGGTGTCGCGGCCCATTGAGGGCGGTGCGTACATCGAAGGCATCCCCGGCATCCCCACGACACTCAATCCGTTGGTCAGTGATTCGACGAGCGATCTCGCCGCTGCAGATGTGCATGCGGTGATTTTCGATGGGCTGGTGCGTGTCGGGCTCGACGGGAGCTTCGAGCCTGCGTTGGCCGAAAAGTGGGAAATCGACCCCAACGGATTGGTCTATACCTTCACCTTGCGGCCCGATGTGACCTGGCACGACGGTGAGCCCTTTGGTGTCGACGATGTGCTGTTTACACTGCGGTCGGTGCAGGGTCCGGCGTTCACGGGGTCTGCGAGTCTGGCCACGGTCTGGCGCACGGTGTTGGTAGAGCGTGCTGGTGATATGAGCATCCGGTGCAAATTGCAAGCGCCGTTTGCGCCCTTCCTGAAGTACGCCACCTTGCCCATTGTGCCGACACATTTGTTGGCTGATGTGCCCCCCGAACAATGGGCCAATTCGGCGTTCAGTCAAAAGCCGATTGGAACCGGTCCATACAAAATTACCGAAATCAATGCAGATGCGATTGCCTTGGCATCGAACGCGTCCTATTATCTGGGACGACCGTTGATAGACACGATTACCTTGCGCTTTTATCAGGACGAATCATTGGCGTTTGCTGCGTTGACCCGCGGCGAAGTCAGTGGCATGGCATTTGTAGGTACGAGTGCATTAGGTGCCTATCAGACCCCACGTGGTGTAGTGCGCCGTGCGGCGAATGTCGATTCGTATACGGTGTTGTCGTTCAATTTGCGCCAGGCGCCGTTCGATGATGTGATTTTCCGACGCCAGATTGCGCAGGCGATCGACCGAGAAGACATGATCCAGCGCTTGTTGCCGGAACGTGCGACACGCATCGATACGCCCATCTTGCCGGGCTGGTGGGCATACAACCCCGAGGCCGTGTGGTACATCCCGAGCAAAGAACGCGCCGCGCAAGGGCTCGACACCCTGGGGTATATCAGCGGAGAAGACGGATTCCGGAGTCGTGACGGCCGACCGTTGGCATTCGAATTGTTGGTTGATGGCGCTGCCGACCGAAAGGTCGTCGCAGACGATATAGCCGCGCAACTTGGTGCTGTCGGGATTGCGGTGACCGTGACGGTGCTTGATGCAGACACCCTACGCCAGCGTCTCGAGACAGGCGCGTTCGACATGGCACTGCATGGGTGGCAACGCCTCGGCGCTGATCCGGATGTCTATGAATTGTGGCATTCGAGTCAGGTGAGCATCGGGCGCAATTACGCAGGTCTGCAGGACCAAGTCGTCGATGATGCATTGTCGTTGGCGCGCGTCCAGAATGACCAAGAAGCACGCACCCAGCTCTACGATGAATTCCAGCAACGCTGGATTGACCTCGCACCGAGTATCATCATGTACCAACCGCTCGAGATATATGCGACAGTGAGTGATTTGGGTGGGACGGCGTTGACGCAGCGTACGGATATGCCGGGCATGATGAACCTGCTGTTTGGCCGCGACTCGCGGTTCCGCAATCTGACACATTGGTTTGTGGCACGCTCACAAGAAATCAGCGGCGACATCCAGCCATAATCACGACGGTTGAGAAAATAGTGCAGGGAACGCAGCATGCTGCGTTCCCTGTTTTTTGAGTGGGTAGGGACGGCATTTATTTCCGCACCGCGTTGATTGCGTCGCGCATGCGGAGTGCTTCGGCGCGTGCAGCGTGCGCAAAGGTATGGTCAGTTGCAGCATACAGGACACTGCGTGACACATTGACGAGCAAGCCACGACCGTGGCGGTCACTCCCTGCGGCAACCGCGGTTTGGAGGTCACCGCCTTGTGCACCGACACCGGGGAGGAGAATAGGCAGGTCGGGGCAATGTGCCCGCACCGTTGCGAGGGCTTCGGGTTGGGTAGCACCGACGACCAGGCCGACATTGTCATTGCCGTTCCACTGGTTTTGTGCGAGTTGTGCGACGGCGAGATAGAGCGGGCGGCCATCGGCGAGGACGAGTTCTTGTAGGTCTGTACTGCCTGGGTTGGAGGTACGGCACAGCAGGAAGGAACCCCGCTCGGGTTTTTGGAGGAATGGTTCGAGGCTATCGCCACCGAGGTATGGATTGAGCGTAATGGCGTCGGCCTTGAGGTAATCGAATGCTGCGCTCGCGTAGGCGGCGGCGGTGTTGCCGATGTCTCCACGTTTTGCGTCC
>JBJONV010000181.1:0-3538 GCA_046051665.1 Chloroflexota bacterium | reverse complement strand
AGACAACTGGGTCTTGGATTGCCCTCGGTATGGCACCCGAGAAGTTGGACACATGTGATCAGGACCGAACAGCGCTTGGACCGCATACGTCGGTATATTGAAACGAATCCCACGCGACCGTATGCGTGACGATGATCTACCCATAGCCCCAGGCATGCCGTAATCACCCATAGCCCCACGGCATGCCGTAATCACCTATAGCCCTACGACATGCCGTAATCACCCATAGCCCCACGGCATGCCGTGGGGCTATGGGTGATATTGTGCCTGTAACTCTGCGAACAAAGCGTCGTCATTTGCGGCGATGCCGAGACCTTGGGCGACGCCAGTGAACGGGTCCATTTCGACCATGGCGGCAGAGCCGAACTTGGCGGTCAGCATGTTCACAAAAACGGGAATGCGTGACGAGCCGCCGGTGCGCAAGACGATATGGATATCTGCCGGCGTGAGCCCTGCAGCGGCGAGTGCACGGTCGACGCAGGCGGCAACCGTGCGAACGTCGGGGCCAATCATGCGTTCGAAGTCCCAGCGTTCGACGGTCTGATCGATATCGATGCCGGGGACGTGCATGGCCACTTCGGCGTTGGCTTGGCTACTGAGGGCGACCTTGGTCTTCTCGACGATTTCGTAGAGCGGCAACGCATAGTTTTGGTTGACGAGCGTCTGCAACTGGGCTACCTTCGCCGGTTGGGTACTCGTGCCGAGTACTTCTTCGATGATGCGTTGGAACTTCGGGTGCGACAATTCGAGGATGCTTTGCCACTCGCTCAGATGGTCGATGATGACTGCCGGGAACGGCAGGCGCTGCGGTCCGATGGTCGCAGTCGAGCCGAAGTGCGGCAACATTTTGCCCATCATGATGCGCCGGTCCATGATGTCGCCACCGACGGGCACACCATCATTGGACAAGACGACGCTACCACCTTTGCCGTCGGTCTCGATAATCGTCACGTCGAGGGTGCCACCACCGAAGTCGAAAACGAGGGCTTTTTGGCGTTCGGTGGCGGTCCGCGCATAAGCAAGCGCGGCGGCATTGGGCTCGGGTAAAAACGCGAACTCAGGGATGTCGGCCAGGTGGCAGGCCTCGGTCATGCGGGCGATGGCCGTCTCGTCGCCCTCAGGATGGTTCGAATAATGCACCGGTCGGCCGATCACCATGCGGGTGACGGGTTTGTGGGTGATGGATTCGATGCGGTCGACAATCTGGCGCAGCACGATGGCGATCAGGTATTCGATGGTGTAGCGCTTACCAAAGACGTTGGTATCGGTGAATTCGATGTCGCGCAAATGGGTTTTGAGTGATTGGAACAAACGCCCGGGCTGGTTTGCATCGACGAGCGCGCCGATGGACTGCTTGGTGATTTCGCCTTTGTCGTTGACAAGTTCATACTCACCGAAGTTGCGCCAGACGTATTCGATTTTGCGACCGACGTTGGCCGTGGTAAAGCGGTCGATGGCATCGCGGCCGATGTAGCGTTCGCCCTCACGCGTCATAAAGAGGGTGGTACGCATCACCCGCGGGTTAGGGCTGCTGGGATCGAGCGGCAACAGGGTGACCGTCTGCCCATCGTACAAAGATGCACTAGAATTAGTGGTACCGAAGTCGAGTCCGACGTTCATAACAGGAGCCTTTTCTATGTCGAATCGCACCACCGTGGCCTTGGCACTTTTGCAGGCGCAGGCTGTTTTGTTGCGTCCACACGAGCCATTTACCTTTGCCTCGGGGATAAAATCGCCTATTTATTGTGACAACCGCTTGCTGCTGGGCAATGTGGCAGCGCGAACGGTCATCAGCGATGCATTCGCCGCCATGGTGGGCGATGCCGAGGTGGTGGCGGGCACGGCAACTGCGGGGATCCCCTGGGCGGCCTGGGTCGCCGAGCGCGCCAACACACCAATGGCGTATGTACGCAGCGGTGCCAAAGCACACGGACGCGGCCGCCAAATCGAGGGCGCCAGCGTCGCAGGGAAGCGCGTGTTGTTGATGGAAGACACCGTGTCGACCGGCGAAAGTGCCGTGACCGCTATCGAAGCATTATACAGCGAAGGCGCCGCCAGCGTCACCTGTGCGTGTATCTTCACGTATGGCTGGCAAGCAACCTACGACCGCTTTGTGGCGGCCAAAGCCCCGTTGACGGCACTGACGACATTGATGCCCGTGCTCGATGCAGCCGTGTCGGCGGGATACATCAAACCCGAGCAACGTGCGACCGTCGAGGCGTGGAGCGCCAATCCCAAGGAATGGAATAATTAGTAGGTATCAGGTATCAGGTATCAGGGTGAATACCGGTCCTATGCGGCGCTGCGTGATTGTCGGGTTAGAGGAGAGACATCATGACACAAAGTTTTGGCAGCAGAATCTTTGCGATGATTATCCGATTGATGCGCCTCAAGCGGATGATGGCTGATCCGCAACGCGTCCAAAAAATCCTCGACGACGCGCGGGCAGCCGGCCCACAGCCCTCTGTGATGTCGGCCAAGCTGAAGCTGAAGTCGACGGTCACGCCGACGAACGAAGCCGGCATGCAGGTGTATACCTTTACCCCCGCAGGCCAACCGACGCAGCGAGTCATCCTGTACCTGCATGGTGGGGCGTACATCTATCAGGCATCGGATTTTCACTGGCAATTCATCGATGCGTTATGCCAGAAAACCGGTGCAACGGTGGTAGCCCCGCTGTACCCCAAAATTCCGTTTGCCAGAGCTGCAGACGCCTACCCGGCCGTCACGCAGGTGTATGCACGACTAGTGGAAGCGTACAGTGCGCCGGCGATTGAGGTGATGGGTGATTCGGCCGGGGGTGGCCTGGCATTGGGTCTGGTGCTCCAGTTGCGCGACCAGGGCTGTGCCTTGCCGCAGCGGGTCGTCGCATTGTCGCCATGGGTCGATGTGACCATGTCCAATCCGGCGATTGGAGCGTTGGAAGCGGGCGATCAGGTGCTGAGTACGCATGGCCTGCAGGTGTTTGGGGCATTGTGGGCAGGGGATGAAGACCCCCGTGCGCCGCATATCAGTCCGTTGTATGGTGACATGAGCGGACTGTGTCCGCTCTTTGTCGTTGCCGGTGGCCAAGAGATTTTTGTGCCGGATATTGAGGCGTTTTGTGACAAGGCACGGGCCGCGGGAGTGGCGGTGACGTATCGAAAATATGCTGGCATGATGCATGCGTTCCCCATCTTCCCCATGCCGGAAGCGACGCAGGCAGTTGAAGAAATAGTAGGTAGTAATTAGTAATTAGTAGTTATCAGAAGGCAGAAGAGCAATGTGGGAGTATTGACACGTTGAAGAGGAACATGTGATGAAATTTCGTTTTCGCATCCCATCATTGGCAAAAAGAATTGCGTCGCGATTGTCCGTTAAGCGGTATGTGCGCCATAACCTCGGCATCAAAGCGCCGCGTGGCTGGGGCTGGCTTACCAATCCGCGCCGTGCGCTCTACAACCGCATCTACACGCGTACCACGCGCGGTTGTGGGTCGGTGTTGAGCGTTGGTATTGTGGTTTTGGTGGTGGTGTCGGTGGTGTGAATATAACCCGAC
>JBJONV010000180.1:0-14187 GCA_046051665.1 Chloroflexota bacterium | reverse complement strand
GCATATGACTACGTGGTCATCGACGAAGCGCACAACCTCGAAGAGGTGGCTACCGATCAGTTCGGCTGGGCATGCACCGCCAACGATATCGACGATTTTTATAACGCACTGATGCACGAAGGCGGCGCAAATCAGGCTGAAGGTATCCTGTCGCGCTTCCCCACATTCCTCAAAGGGAGCACTGCCGGCCCCGAGGTCTATGAGCGGGTGTCGCAGATCGTCCAACGCGTGTCGCCTTCCATCGAACGTGCCCGCATCCACACCAAAGAACTGTACGATGCGCTCTATCGCGTCTTGACCCGCGAAGCCGAAGAAAGCAACTACGATACACGCCTGCGCATCACTGCAGCCACGCGCCGGACGCAAGGGTGGCAGGCAGTACCGGCGATTTGGCAGAATGTCGAAGATACATTCACCACTATTGCCAAAGCAATGATGGATTTGTCGAGCATTGTCGATAATCTTGCCACCGCAAATGTCGCGGATTACGAGGTCTTGGTCAGCTCCACGAAGCGTTTGCAGCGCTTCTCGGTCGAGTTCCCCATTCAATGCGGCAACCTGGTGAGTGGCGCGGATGCGAATCTGATTACCTGGATGATCTACGATCGGCAACGCGAAGTCCTGCGCCTCGCCATAAATCCACTCGAAGTCGCCACACTCCTGCGCGAGAAGCTCTTTGACGCGAAGTCTGCCGTCGTCCTGACGTCGGCGACACTCTCGGTCAACGGTCGTTTTTCGTATGTGATGGGGCGTGTCGGGCTCGAGAGTGAGCACACCTACCAGCTCGAATCGCCGTTCGACTACGAGACACAGGCGCTGCTCTATGTGCCCCAAGATATGCCCGAGCCCAAGGACTTCGATTATCAGCGCACCCTCGAAGAAGCCATCGTCGCTACTGCCATCGCCGCAGCAGGTCGTACATTGGTCCTGTTTACGGCCACAAGCGCACTACGAACGACCTATAACGCCGTCCTAGAGCGCCTCAACGAACACGATATCAATGTGATTGGCCAGAGTATCGACGGTTCGCGCAAAGCCATTCTCGATCGCTTCAAGAGCGAACCGCGCAGTGTTCTGTTCGGCACCTCGAGCTTCTGGGAAGGGGTCGATGTCGTCGGAGACGCCTTGTCTGCACTCATCATCACCAAGTTACCGTTCGCCGTCCCGACAGACCCCATATATGCAGCGCGTTCTGAACAGTTCACAGATGCATTCAACGACTATTCGCTGCCACAATCAATCCTCAAGTTCAAACAGGGTTTTGGGCGATTGGTACGGGGCAAATCGGATCACGGTATCGTCATTGTGCTCGACCGTCGGGTCGTCTCCAAAAAATACGGGCAACAGTTCCTGGCATCGCTTCCGCCCACGACCGTGCGCACCGGCCCCGTCCGCGCGATTGGGTCATTGGTCAAGCGGACCGTACGTCCCGCATCCGATACATTGGCTGATGCCTAGGGAGCCATTCCTTCTGCAAAATACCCACCATCCCAACCGAGACCGTGGGGCGGAGCAGGATGGTACCAATCAAGTTGTACATTTGCATTGCTGACCACGTGTCGCTGTGGCCCGCCCGCCATCCCACGCTGCGCATAGATGCATTCCACAGTACAACCTCCTGCGTCCAAAAGCGCAAAAAACGACGTCGCTGGAATACAAAACCCCTACTCCGCACGAGAGTAGGGGTTCGCTGTTTTGTGGTTTTTAGTTTGCTGCCACGGGTGGAGTGCTGACGGCGACAAATTGGCGTTGGTACAGGTCTGCGTACATGCCGTTTTTTTCCATTAGCTCGTCGTGTGTGCCCATTTCGATAATACGTCCATGGTCGAGGACCACAATACGGGTCGCATTGCGGACTGTTGATAGCCGATGGGCGATGACGAAGCTGGTACGACCACGGAGCAGTTTTTCGAGTGCCGTTTGGATGAGCAATTCAGTACGGGTGTCGACACTGCTGGTCGCCTCATCAAGAATCAGGATTTGTGGTTTGGCCAAAATAGCCCGGGCAATCCCAATGAGTTGGCGTTGTCCCTGCGACAACGATACCCCTTTGCTCCCCAATACGGTGTCGTACCCGTCAGGAAGCGCCATGATGAACTCATGGGCATTTGCGTCTGTGGCAGCGGCGATGATGTCGTCGTTGGTCGCATCGAGTTTGCCGTAGCGTATATTGCTGTAGACCGATTCAGAGAACAAAAATGTCTCTTGCAACACCATACTCATCAAATGGCGGATTTGCGTGTGATCGTACTGCTGCACGGGAATTCCATCGATGGTAATGGTTCCTTGTGTTGCTTCGTAGAGCCGTGGGATCAACGATACCAACGATGTTTTGCCGGATCCCGTCGGCCCGACGACGGCAATCATCTCTCCGGGCGACACATCGAGTGACACATCCTGCAGCACCCAGTCGCCGGCACCTGCTTGGCCGACACGTGCGCCATAGCGGAACCATACATGGTCGAATGTGACCGTTCCCTGGAGGTGAGACACGGCACGTTGCCCTTCGGTCTGCGGCATATCGACGGGTGTGTCGATGAGTGCAAAGGTGCGTTCCGATGCGGCCAGTGCCGACTGGGCGGTCGTGTAAAACTGCGACAATGCTTGGATTGGTCGGAAAAAGAATTGCACGTACGACAAAAACGCGACCACCGTCCCCGCGGTCACTTGGTTGCTGATCACCAGATACCCACCGTACCCTGCCACGATGGCCAATCCAATCGCAGCCAAGACATCGACGAGTGGACCGAATGCCGCGGTAATCGCTGTGGCGCTGACATTTGCGTCCCGATTTGCGGCATTTCGTTGGGCAAATCGTTCCCTATTGACATCGGTACGGGTGAATGCTTGGGCGACTTTGACACCGGCGATTTCTTCTTGAATGTCCGACGAGACATCACCGATGGATTCACGCGTTTTGCGGAATGCCCGGCGTGCCGATGCAGCAAATCCCTGCGTCATCAAAAACAATACGGGGATCAACACCAAACTCGCCAGCGACAAACGTACGTCGAGGAGGAGCATGGCAAAGACGATGCCTACGAGGGTGAACAAATTCCCGACGACAATGACCAATCCTTGCCCCAGCAATTGCGAAATGACATCGATGTCATTGACGATGCGCGACATTAGGTCGCCGGCCGGATTTTGATCAAAAAACCGTAACGAAACCTGCTGCAAATGGCGAAAAAGCTCGGAACGCATACGCGCAATAGTGCGTTGACCGACCTGACCCATATACAAAAACTGATAGCGCGACGCCACGGCGCCGACGATGTAGCAGCCGAGCAATCCGAGCATGTAATAGAGGAGCAACGTCCGGTCACCGGTGCGCATCGCTTCGTCGACGGCCTTGCCGATGAGGACGGGACCTGCCGCCATCACGGCCGCGCCGACAATCGATAGACCGACGATCCCGATGAGTGTGCGCCAATACGGTGCAAGATAGGCAGCGAGACGGCGGGCAGTCTGGCTCGAATTGGTCGCCTTCCCTTCGGGAAGCTCCCCCATGCCACGGATACCGTGCATCATACCGATGCCCCTTCTAGCGCCATTTGGTGCCCAAATTGTGAATCGATGATGTCGCCATAAACTGCATTATCACGGAGGAGTTCTTCGTGTGTGCCACGGCCGATGATTTTCCCTGCATCAAGCAACAAAATCACATCTGCATTGCGTACCGTGCTAATGCGTTGTGCGATGACAAACGACGTACGATTGCGCATCAGGGTGTCCAATGCCTGCTGGATTTTGAATTCGGTTTCGGCGTCGACTGCCGAGGTGCTGTCATCGAGGATGAGGATTTTGGGGTCGAGGAGCAACGCTCGTGCGATGGCGAGTCGTTGGCGTTGACCGCCCGATAGTCCGACTCCACGTTCGCCGACAATCGTGTCGTAGCCCTGATCAAACTCTGCGATGAATGCATCTGCTTGTGCTTGCACCGCCGCCGCATGGACCTCGGCATCACTGGCATCTGGTCTGCCGTAACAAATATTGTCCCGAATGGTTCCGCTGAACAAGGTCGTTTCTTGGAGGACGATGCCGATTTGGCGTCGTAGCGAGTCGATTTTGACGGTGCTGACGTCGAGGCCGTCGATTTTGACAGTCCCATCGTTCACATCATAGAAGCGCGGAATCAGGTTGATCAGTGAACTTTTGCCGCTCCCTGTCGTCCCCAAAATGGCGACCGTCGTGCCTGCCGGTATATCGAAAGAAACATCATCGAGGACTTTGGTAGCCGAACCAGCATAGCGCAGCGTGACATGATCGAATGCCACATGACCTTGCACTGCGGGCATGTCGACTGCATCCGGAGCGTCGTCGATTTCCTGTTTTGTGTCGAGCAGTTCAAAAATACGCTCATTACTGACACTCGCACGGGTAATTTGTGCGGCAATCATACCGAGCATAAACAATGGCTGCGACAGGAGGGACAGGTAGGTCGTGAAGGCAATCAGTTCGCCGATGGTGACTTCTTGGCTCATGACCATATATCCACCAACCCAGAGAATCGCCAACGTACCCAAATTATTGATCATGAAAATGAGCGGGAATGAGCTGGACATCGCCACAACAGATTTGAGATTCATCTCGAGCAGTGATTCGTTGCGTTCCCCAAACCGTTCAGTTTCGTATTGTTCACGACCAAATGCCTTGACCAAACGTACCCCTGCAAGGTTTTCTTGGAGGACAGAGTTCAGCAACCCCAACCGTTCTTGGATGGTCGAAAACATCGGGCGTACCACCCGCATGAAGTATCCCAAAAAGAACAACGAAGGTGGAATAATCAGGAGCGCGACGAGGCTGAGCTTCCAGTTCATCGAAAAGATAAAGAACAAACTCCCGACCATCATGATGATGGCGCTGATAAATTGCAGCAACGCAGAAGCAACAAAGGAACGAACCTGTTCAACGTCACTCGTCAACCGGGTCATCAGTTGCCCTGCTTGGGTGCGATCATGATATGCAAAACTCAATGTTTGGATTTTCTCAAACAACGTATTCCGTACATCGAATGCGAAGGACTGCGACATCTTTTCGGACAAATAGCTTTGCGTGAATCCAAACACCCCTCGTACCAACGCAAGACCGACCAATATCCCGGAACCCCAATAGACCGTGGTCAGATCCATCTTCGTGATGCCGTCGTCGAGTACCTGCTTGAGGAGCATCGGGCTATACAAATTCGCCACGCTCGATAAAATCAAGCTCAAGAATGCCCCAAAAAACATCAGCCAATACGGTTTCAGAATACGAAACATGCGCCGGATGAGCAGCATGAGAACTCCTTCCAGATATGAACATACCTTACTATACGTGCAAAATGGCCGTATAGGTCTGTGAATTCACTGTTTCAGGCGATCGTTGCTTCCTCGAAGCAATCGTTCATACAACGAGACGCGTTTTGGGTGAAAGGTCCGTTGATACCATCGCGCGTGTGATGATGCATCTGGGAAGATAGGGGTGTATGTTCTGGTTGTGTGAATACGCAAGAATTCCGTGCGTGACAACGTCCGATTCCCGGGGTAATCCTCTGCAATCCCGTCACCATCACGATCTATAGCGTTGTCACGGGCGTCACACCGACCGAACTGTGGCCATTCACTATCTATGAGGTAGTATTCTTGTCGCTCGACGCCGTTGTAATCGACATAACGATCACTGTAGCCGACCAACACGACTGCATGTCGACCATAGACACGCGTCATTCCCCATTGCGCAGCTGTGTAGATATCGACGATTACCGGGATACCCATATCTATGAGCTGTTTGAGGACGGATTCACTGTCGGTCAACAATAGGTTTCCGTAGTGACTACCATATCCTAATCGTCGCAGTTGCCATGCTTTGAGGGGTGGTAATGTTCCGCCCCACTCGCGTTGGAAGAACACCCCGACAGCCCGACGAAATGCTTCAGGATCATAGACGCGTTCGGTTTGGAGCATATTTAATGCGTGTGCGAGTGCATAAAAACTGCATTCGTTTGTTTTCTGTGCGTGCAGCGGCCAACCAGCGGTTGGCCCTGGAAAAACAGCATGAACATACGGGGGGGATGACTGGTCGGTCATGTTGATTCCTTCTCTTCTTTCCATCTATTTTGACACAATCGGTATGCCGACGTATACTCGCAGTGCAGCCTCGCTGCGACAAGTACATATGGTAAGGTGACCCGCTAGCCCGGATGCTAGGGCGTAAAGGTGGAAGACGGTGGAAGTCCGTCGCTGTGCCGCAACTGTAAGCGTTCTCTGAACGCAAGCCAGGAATCCTGCCTTACCGAACACTGGAACGACCTCTTCGAGTCAAGGAGGAGCCATGGGAACACGCCTATTGTAGGCAAACTGTCCCTTTGCCCCTCGCACCAGTGCGAGGGATTTTTGTATCTTGTAAGGAGAATACCGATGGTCCGACGATTCATTGTTCTAAGTGCGTTCCTTATGACTGCCTGTGGGGCTCCTGCAACTGCGACGCCCACGGTGTTGCCGCCTACCAGCGAGCCCACTGTTGCGGTCGTCCCCACCGTTGCTGCTACCGAAATTCCGGCGGCGCCAACAGAAATCACCGTTACCGACAGCGCAGCACGGAATGTCACTGTAAAGATTCCCGTTGTACGTGCTATTTCGCTCGCGCCGAGCACCACCGAAATTGTCGCTGCACTCGATGGCACGTCCCGTTTGGCGGCAATCGACATGTACAGCGACTACCCTGCGGAAGTCAGCACACTCCCCAAAATCACCAATCCTGATATGAGTGTGAACTACGAGCAGATTGCCGCCTTGACACCGGATGTGGTCTATGCAGCAGCAATTACTGCCCCAGACGTCATTGAAGGTATTGAAAAGCTTGGCATCCCAGTCGTTGTTGTTGGGTCTGTGACTGCTACTTTTGCATCTACGCTCGCAGACATCACACTCGTCGGGCAAACCTTACAACGTGATACAGAAGCGTCAGCGTTGACCACCACGATGCAAACTGAGTGGGACGCGTTGGCACAAAAAGTTGCTGCAATTGAGACAAAACCGACGGTCTTTTGGGAACTCGATGCTACTGACATTGCGAAACCATATACCGTCGGTCCGGATTCGTTTGTCGCCGAATTGCTGAATGTTGCAGGTGGAGTCAATGTCTTTGCGGATGTCACCGATGCATACCCGCAAGTCAGTTTGGAACAGATCGTCGCCAAGGCACCCGAAACGATTATTTTGGCAGACTCTATTTGGGGAGTTACCCCCGAAGCAGTTGTCGAACGAGAAGGATGGGGCGCTATCCCTGCTGTCAAGAACGGTCGCGTTTTTCCCATCGATGATAACATCGTGAGCCGACCGGGACCCCGAATTGTCCAGGGATTGGCTGCAGTAGTGGCAATCCTCCACCCAGAAGTGAAATAGGAAATCGCATGATGCAGCGCATACACAACCGAATGCGGCACCGGTCGCGCTGGATCATGCTCGGGCTCTTGTGTAGTCTCGGAGCGGCACTGGTCGGGGCTTTGAGTGTCGGCAGTGTCGCTCTGCCATTTTCTGTGGTTGTCGAGATTTTGCTCGATTGGGTACGTGGCAGCGCATTGGATGCACATCCACAGAGCGCCGTTGATATTTTGCTGAGTATCCGCCTACCGCGTGTGTTACTTGTTGCGTTAACCGGCGCAGCGTTAAGTGCATCGGGTGCAGCGTATCAAGGATTGTTCCGTAATTCATTGGCTGACCCGTATATCATCGGGGTAGCGGCGGGTGCTGGGCTCGGTGCCATGGCTGCGGTATTGGGTGGTCCGGTGCAGTGGTTTGGTTCCGTTGCGATGCCGATTGGCGCCTTTTTGGGTGCCATTCTGGTCGTTGTGGCAGTGACCGCAGTGGCATCGCAACGCCGGCAACGAGCCACCCAAGATATGGTCCTTGCGGGGGTCGCCTTGGGTACATTGGCGAGTGCATTGACGACCTACTTGATGATTCGTGCGGGGCGACAATCTGGGCAATTGCTGGCGTTTTTATTAGGCAGTGCGGCATCCGTTGGTTGGGATGCGGTACGCATCGTGGCAGTCAGTATTGTTTTTGGTTTGTTGTGTTTGCTGATTGCTGCCCGTGATTTGAACGTGCTTTTATTGAGCGAAGAACAAGCGATGTTGGTTGGGATAGACGTGCGTCGTGTTCGGTTGCTGATAATTTTTGGTGCGACCCTGATGACCGCGGCAGCCGTTGCTTTTCATGGGCTTATCGGATTTGTGGGGATTATTGTTCCGCACGCGCTGCGTTTGTTGTTGGGTGGCGATAATCGCACGCTGATTCCCTATGCAGCGTTTTCTGGTGCGTTGTTTTTGTTGGGGGCAGATGTATTGGCGCGGACGATTCAGGCTCCCGTTGAGGTACCGCTCGGGATTATCACTGCATGCATAGGTTCACCGGTTTTTCTTCTGCTCCTCCTCCGAGGGAATCGTACGATATGACGCCGCTGATCGATATACAAGAATGCACCATCCGTTTTGGTGAGCGCACGGTCGTATCGGCGGTGAACCTACGGGCTGAAGCAGGGGCATTTATTGCCCTCATTGGTCCGAACGGTGCAGGTAAAAGTACCTTGTTGCGTGCCATAGCAGGACTTATCCCGGTAGAATCTGGCGCTATCATCGTCGACGGGATCAACGTTTCGACAATGTTGGCCGTTCAACGTGCAGCATGTATATCGATGGTGCCACAACAGACCATTATGCCTACGGGGTTCACGGTCCAAGATATTGTCGGGATGTCTCGCTACACATTCCGTCCGTGGTATGCGGGACCGTCTGCGTTGGACGAAGCCGCTGTCGCAGAGGCCATGCATCGGTGTGAAGTCGCAGCTTTTGCACATATTGACGCCAGCGAACTCTCGGGCGGGGAACAACAACGTGTCGCCGTTGCCCGTGCCATTGCGCAAGGGACGCGCATCCTCATTCTCGATGAAGCGACAGCACACCTCGATTTGCATCATCAAGCCGCTATTCTGCGGATTGCACGCGAGCTGACCCACCGTGGGGTATTGGTCATCGCGGCTATGCACGATGTCAACCTCGCAGCTGCCACCGCAACACACATGATGATTCTCGACGAAGGGATTGTTGCCGCCCAAGGGAGACCAGACGACGTGTTGCACCAAGAAATTCTGGAACGCGTCTATCGGACAACCCTCGTGCGTATTCCCCGTCCAGATAATCAGTTACCCCTTTTCATACTCCCATCAACAACCAACACACTGCAGGTCTGAACCATTGCAACCTTCCCAACCAGATGGCCGTATACTGTGCGGAGTAAGAGGAGGATGGAATGCGACGCACGATGTGGTATGGGTTCACGGTGGTTCTGTTTGTGGTGTTGGTGGGATTCGTGGTCTGGGCGTACCCCGCGTTACCGCCGAACGTACCATCGCATTGGAATGTGTACGGCGAAGTCGATGCATACAGTGACCCGTTGACCAGTAGTATTTTGGTTCCCACTATGGCGGCGCTCATTGCCGTGTTGCTGATAGTTTTCGCTCGATACGAGAAGGAACCGCGCGTAGCTGATGCACTCGTGGCCATGAGTACGGTGATGATGGGTTTCTTCGTTGCACTCCATGTTGTGATTACGTTGATTGCATTGGGGAATGATCTGCGTCTCGAACGCTTTATTGCTGCCTTTATCGGAATGCTTTTCATTGGGATTGGTCGATTGATGCATGACATCCCACCGAATGGCTACATCGGCATCCGGACCTACTGGACACTCCAAAATCCGATTGTTTGGACCGAGACGCATGTGCTGAGCGCACGCCTTATGCCACTTGCTGGTTTGATTGCCATCATCGGCGCACTCTTGCCCATACCTGCGGCATATCTGTTTGGATTGATGTTAACGGCGATTCTGCTCGCAGTCATCATTCCTACCATCTATGCCTATCGACGATACCATGCGCTGCTCCGTGGGTAGCCGACTGACACATGACGAAAACACCCTGGTGCACATGCACCAGGGTGTTTTCGTGTGGAATTCCTAGGCGCGGAAGGTACTCCGCAAGCCATGCTGCTGCAGATGGGACTTGGCTATTTTGGCAACCACAGTAAATGCCGGATCAAACACATTGCCGATGTGGTATTCGATGAGCTGACTCATCAAGACAGCAGCAGTTGTTGCATCTGCACCGCATTCGATGAGGAGGCGATGCATCTCGGATGTCGCATGTTGGAGTGCCTGATCGAGTGGCCGTGCGTTCCCTACTGCATACAGATAGCCTTCATCTTCTGCACGAGGCCACAGAATAGACTGCATTGGTGCCTTCGAGAGGGTGACGTCGACACACATGGCGGATTCCACGCCGGTACCGCCGATTTCGCCACATCCCTGCACGAAATGGGCGTCGCCCGCGAAAAACAGTCCACCGTCAACAGCGACCGGGAAGTATACCGTACATCCTGCACCAAAGAAGCGCACATCCATATTGCCACCGTGTCGACCTGACGTAGCGGTGGAAACAGCTTCACCACGTGCAGGTGCGACCCCAAAGCACCCCACCATCGGGCGATAGGGTGCTGTCACCGGCTTCCCGTGTGCACCGCGGCTCCGTACCACCCCCGCTGTCAGGTCGAGGTCCCAATACTCTTTTGGAAGCGCACTCCCCGGTGCGTACGGTACTGCCGATACGTATTCTGGGTCAACAACATTGCCTGCTAATGTGGGGTAGCTCCAACCATGCAGACGAAGTGGTTCCAGATGCATAATCGTGACTGCCAGTACATCCCCTGCCGTCAGGCCTTCGACAGCAATCGGTCCCGACATCGGGTTACCTGATGGAGTGACTGGTTGGTCACTTCCATCGTACCCATGGGCATCCACGCACGAAATCGCAATCGTATCGCCATCACTGACGGTGAGCGCAACCGGATGCGTTCCGATGGTCCGGTAGTACGTCGTTGGCACAAACTGGTGCTGCATCGCTCTTCTCGCTTCTTTGACACAACCATGACACTGTTAGTATACTAGCCACATGGACGACGACTATCATTCACGCCAAATGAATATTGCATAGAAAACGTGCGTTGCTCGTGGTGATACACCCGTGTGCAGCTGCACGCGGGTTTTCTGTTTTAGCAGAGGTATCCCATGCTCTTCGTTTCACAACTACTGAATTTGCTCGTGCGTGCACGTGATGGCAGTGATATTGGGTTGCTCACCGATGTCGTTGTCCGTATCGATGACCGCAGTTACCCGCCCATCTCGGGTATTGTGGTGCGCGATCAACGTCGTGCGATGTTTATCCCCGCTTCAGATATCGTTCAAATTACCCACGACACCATTGCGCTGAATACGATGCAACTCAACCTCCAGCGTTTTAGTCGACGCGATGGCGAAGTGTTGCTCAACAAAGACGTATTAGACCACCAAATCATCGACATCAATGGGCGTCGGATTGTGCGTGTGAACGACGTCCAAATGGCGCGCATCGAACACGAGTACTGTGTGGTGGGGGTTGATATTAGTCCGCAAGCATTGCTGCGTCGGCTCGCACCACGGGCTGCAGCGCGCTACATTATCGGCCGTCAGTTGATTAGTTGGGCAGATGCACAATATCTTGCTTCTGCGGCGCCCGTCCAGCTCAAAGTCTCGTATAACCGTCTGAACGATATGAGCGCCGTCGATCTGGCACGTATCGTCGATGCATTGTCGTATCGTGAAAGCGCCGAAATCGTTGCAGCCCTCGATGACGAAACCGCCGCCGAGACACTCGAAGAGGTCTCGGACGAGCGGTTAGCCGATTTGCTCGAAGGAATGGACCAAGAACGTGCTGCCGACATTCTCGAAGAAATGACGCCAAGCGCTGCGGCAGACCTGCTCGAGGACCTCGATGCCGATGTCGCTGAGCAGATTTTGGCACGCATGGAGCCCGAAGAAGCCGAGGATGTGAAAGAGTTGCTCGCCTACGATGGTGACTCCGTAGGCCGCAGCATGACGACCGATCTCGTTGTTGCCTTCCCCGACGATAACGTCGAAGACGTCATCAACAGTCTGCGTTCCCGTGACGAACTCCCCGACCCGCTGACCGAGATTTATGTTGTTGAACACGAAGATGTCGAAGAAGGCATGGAAGGGATTGGTGCGCGACTCATCGGCATTGTCCGGATTCCAAAACTGTTAGTGACACGGTCAGATGTCTTACTCCGTGACATCCTCGAAGAAGTCCCTACCATTCATGTCGACGATCCCTCCGAAAACGCTGCCAGAGTACTCGGCGAGTACAACCTGACTGCGGTGCCGGTCATCGATTCAGACGGAATGCTGGTAGGGGCAGTGAGTGTCGACGACGCATTGGCCGTACTGCTCCCCGATATTTGGCATCGCCGCGGTTCTCGGAATTTTGGGTAAGAGGAGCGTTATGCGTAGTCAAAATGAAACGTTATCGCCCTGGCGCAGAACAGTCCGAAACCTCCGCCGTTCGTGGTGGCCATACATTGCTGCAATCGGACCAGGGCTTTTGGCTGCCAGTGCAGGGAACGATGCCGGTGGAATCGCAACGTATGCGTCCGCTGGGGCCGCCTATGGCTATTCACTCCTATGGGTCATGGTCTTGATCACAGTGGCGGTCGCGGTCGTCCAAGAAATGTCGGCTCGGCTCGGGGCAGTGACCGGGAAGGGATTTGCGGATCTGGTGCGCGAGAATTTCCCTATTCGCATGACCGCGCTCATCATGTTTACCTTGCTGATGGCGAACATGGGAATCATCGTGTCGGAATTCGTGGGAATCGCTGCGGCGGCCGAATTGTTCGGGATTAGTCGATACATTGCCGTACCCGTCGCCGCTTTTGTGTTGTGGCTCTTGATTACGCGGGGGTCGTACTCCCGCGTCGAACAAGTTTTGCTTGTCTTGAGTGCTGTTTTTCTCTCGTATATTGCCTCTGCTATCATGGTAAAGCCCCAGAGCAGTGATATTTTGGCGGGCTTACAGCCGTCCATCGTTCAAGATGGTGCCTACATCAAAATCATCGTCGCATTAGTAGGAACGACGATTTCGCCCTATATGCAGCTGTATGTGCAGTCTGCGGTTGTCGAAAAAGGTGTATCGATTCAAGACTATCGCTACACACGTATCGATGTGTTTGTCGGTACGATCATTGCAGGAGTCGTGGCTGCCTGTATCATCATCGCCACAGCGGCCACCTTACACCCCGAGCATGTGGTGATATCGACCGCTCAGGATGCAGCACGTGCCCTGAAGCCGATCGCAGGCGAATATGCCGAAATACTGTTTGGTATTGGGTTACTCGGTGCGTCGCTGTTGGCTGCGGGTATTTTGCCGCTTGCGACGACGTACATGTTAAGTGAGTCCCTCGGTTTCGAACGCGGTGTCTCGCGGAGTTGGCAAGAAGCCCCCGTCTTTATGGGGGTCTTCACCGTATTAATTGCGTTTGGTGCAATTGTCGCGCTCATCCCCGGTTTGCCACTCATCGAAGTACTCGTTGGCGTCTATGTTATCAACGGGTTGCTGCTCCCCATTGAACTCATTGCAATTGTCTCACTGGTAAATAACAAGGAACTGATGGGTTCGTATACCAATTCGCCGTTGCATAGCGTCGTTGTATGGGTGATTGTCGGGTTAGTCAGTATGCTATCGCTGGTGTATTTGGGGTGGACCATTTTCGAAGCGCTGTGGGGCTAAGACACGAAAACGCACCGGGATTCCCCAATGGAATCACGGTGCGTTTTTTTGGAAATAAGCTACGTGTTAGCGTGCTGGTTTCGTGATGTATTCGGGTTCGGGTTCGATAGCATCGATGCAGCGCGGGCCGGTATCGCTCCAATCCGGCATCGTTGCGAGGGTCATCTGTGGCTCTACCGTCATATCATCGGTCACCAAGATTTGGCAGGATAATCGTGCCTCACCATAGATTCCTTTGTCGACGAGTTTTGCGTGTTCGGCGGTCGTGATTTGGTTCGGCTCACCAGCAACGAACACCACGCGGCACGACGCACAGCGTGCTTTCCCGCCACAGCGATGACCGATTTGCACTCCGTTGTCTTCAATAGCATTGACGAGACGTGTCCCTGCAGCGACTTCATGCGTCTGTGCGTTGATCGTCAGTTTTGGCATGGTGTTACCCTTTCAGTTGTGTCGTACGGATAAGCGGAAGATAGTTGATGAGTGCAAATACCGCACAGACCAATGGGATTGCGAATGCCCATTGGTATCCCA
>JBJONV010000179.1:0-10231 GCA_046051665.1 Chloroflexota bacterium | reverse complement strand
CGAACCGCAGTCATTCTGCACAAAATACAGAGACATGATGATAATCAACGACCCCACGGCGCGCCGTGGGGTCGTTGATTATCATCATGTCTCTGTATTTTGTGCAGAATGACTGCGGTTCGTGATGGTGCGATACCTGATGCACTGGGATTGTCGTGATGCAACTCGGTGACCTGGGCAATCAGCATGCAACGGAGTGGGTAGCACACACCCCTTCCAGCGAACCGGAAGGGGTGTGTAGTATGTTCCGCTCGACCAGTCTCAGCGACTGGGATTACGGAGTGATGATACCTGTCTCTTTCAGTACTTGTGGCGATACGGAACCGTTGGCCATTTTGTCGAGCAACAAGGTCAAGTTAGTGTTTGGATCAACAAACCAGATGTTGCCGCTCTTGAGCATTTCGACCATCAACTCACGTTCACGCAAGCGCAACAACTCAGGGTTCTGTCGGAACGACTGTCCTTGAACGGTACGCACTTGCGATTCACGGCTTGCGGCTTCGAGCGCTGCAGCAGTCCGACCTTTTTCGGTGGTGAGCGAAACTTTTGCTTCTTGCTCAGCACGGAAGAGATTGTTGGATTGTTCTGCTTCGATTTGCTGCCGTCGTTTGTTTTCGGTTTCGATTTGGACTTCGAGGTTTGCTTTTTCGGCCAACAGCTTCGAATATGCCTCACCGACGTTGATGTCGAGCACCTTGACGGCTTCGAGGTTGATATACAGTTGATCGACAGGTGCAATCTGGCCTTCGCCCGGTGACGTCGTCAAATACTGCCGGATGCGCTGCGAAAACGTCCCACGGTCGGACAGCCCTTGATCCAATGTGAATTGCGTACTCGCCGTTTTGACTGCCTCACTAATGAAGCCGTCGAGCTGTGCATTCAATTGCTCGTCGCTCACACCCAATCGGCCGTACATGGCCTTGAGTGCTTCGGGGGCTGTTTTGCGACTGTAATCGACCTGAATGTCGATGTCGTACAGCTGCTTGTCACTACTGGCGACGTTTTGCTTAATTTGGCGTGACTGACGACGAACGTTGACGATTTCGACTTTTGTGAATGGTGCAAACAACCGGAAGAACAATCCGGGCTCTTGCACACCTTCGACAGCACCTTGGGTAACGATGATACCGCGGGTACCTTCGTCGATTTGTGCGTATCGTGTGGTTGCTGCTCCCAAAGCCAAAATCACCGCTACCAACGCAACGATGGACGCGACTCGCGATTGGAGATTCATGCGTGCTCCTTCGATAAGCAAAAAACAGGTGAGTATCCACTCACCACAACACGCTATGGTACGACGAGATGCGGAATCGGGTTGCAATTGCGCGCTGTGGTATGATGAAGCAGGTTTATCAGACGAGAGGTCACTGTGCTTACAGAAGAAATGGTTCGCACCGCATTGAAAAATGTCATCGACCCCGAAATCGGTCTCGACATTGTTAATTTGGGCTTGATTTATCGCGTCGACATCTTAGAAGACGGCAAAATTGTCGATCTCGATATGACCTTGACGACACCCGCGTGCCCTGCAGGCCCGCAGATTATCGAACAAGTGAAGCGTGAAGTACACGTGCTCGGTGATGTCTACAAAAACCTCGAAGACGTGCGGGTCAATCTGGTGTGGACTCCGTTTTGGAGCCCTGCGCTGATGACCGAAGAAGCACGTGACCAGTTGGGCTTTTTCTAGGCACCACGAGCAACGCCCCTCGCGTATGACGCGAGGGGCGTTTTTTCATCCACATTCACTACCGACCAAGCGGCGCTCCATGCACCGCACCAGCCGGTGCTTCGTCTGCGTATTTTGTGAAGTTGGCATGGAACATGCCCGCCAATGTTCGTGCAGCGACTTCCCACTTATGAGCATCTGCCCAGGCTGTGCGCGGGTCGAGCACCGCATCAGGTACACCAGGGCATGATTGAGGCATTGCCAATCCAAATACCGGATCGGTGGTTGTAGGGACACCCCGCAAAGCGCCGTCGATGGCGGCACGAACCATCGCCCTCGTATGTGCTAACGACATACGATTGCCGACACCATACGGCCCTCCAGACCAGCCAGTATTGACCAGCCAGACCGTAACATCATGCGCTTCGAGGCGTTCGGCGAGGAGCGCCGCATATTTGCCTGGATGGAGCACCATAAAAGGCGCACCAAAACAGGTCGAAAATGTCGCACTCGGTTCTTTGACACCGCGTTCAGTCCCGGCGACTTTGGCGGTGTAGCCAGACAAAAAGTGGTACATCGCCTGTGGAACGGTCAATTTGCTGATTGGTGGTAGGACGCCGAATGCGTCTGCAGTCAACATCAAAATGGTCTGCGGATGTCCAGCACGACTGCCCGGCGCAATATTGTCGAGAATATCCAGACTGTACGCTGCACGCCCGTTTTCGGACAAGGATGTGTCATCGAAATCGGGGACACCGGTCGCATGATCAAATGCGACGTTTTCGAGCACGGTGCCAAAGTGCTTCGTCGCAGCGTAGATTTCTGGTTCGCCTGCCGCTGAAAGCTTGATTGTTTTGGCATAGCAGCCGCCTTCGAAGTTGAAGACGCCTGCACTGCTCCAGCCGTGCTCGTCGTCGCCGATCATCGGGCGAGCCGAATCGGTGGACAAGGTTGTTTTGCCCGTACCGGACAATCCAAAGAAAACAGCTACATCACCGCTTACACCCACATTCGCGCCGGCATGCATGGGCATCACCCCACGCATGGGAAGCAGGTAGTTCAGGAGCGTAAAAATAGCCTTTTTTATTTCGCCGGCGTATGCAGTACCGCCTATCAGGATCGTCCGCGTAGCAATGTCGAGCGCCACACAGACATGCGAGCGGGTACCATCGACAGCCGGAACGGCATTGAGGGACGGTGCATGCAAGATGGTCAGCGTCTCGGCAGTCTCATGCCATTCGGAACGAAACAGATTCTGAGCAAATAGTGTGTGCCATGGACTTTCGGACGTCAAAAGCACATTGTAGGCATAGTGCGGGTCAGCATTCACCGATGCGTGTAATTGGTAGTTTTGGACTGCCGCTAGGTGCGTGCGGAACCGTATGGCCAATGCCTGAAAAGCGGCAGGTGTCATGGCGTGATTGACTTCGCCCCACCAAACGGTCGACGCAGTCGTCGCATCACGAACGATGTATTTGTCCTGTGGGGAACGGCCTGTATAGGCACCTGTATGGACAATAAGCGCCCCATCAGCACTCAAATGTCCTGCGTTTTGTGCAATGGTGTGTTCGATGAGGATGGGAATCGATGCATCAATGATTGGGGATAGCGTCGGCATGCCTACGTTCCTTCCTGCAGAAGCCTCGTTGCTTCTGTCATGAGGGGACATAGTACCACTCTGGCTCCAAAGATACAACTGACCCGCCATACGATGGTATGCGTACGGCGGGTTCGAAGAGATGTCTGCTACACCAGCGAAAGGATGATTTTGCCGACGTTTTGATTTGCTTCCATGCGCTGGTGTGCTGCTGCGACGGCGCTGATGTCATAGATACAATCGACCACTGGAACCAACTCACCACTCGCGAACCGGGGCAGGAGCCAGGAACTCGCAGTCCGAACCAGTTCTGCTTTCGCCGCTGCAGGGGTACGCCGGAGCGTGGTCCCTGTGACCGTCAGGTTGCGCGTGAGAATGGGACCAAGGTCTACGGTGCCTTTGGCCCCTCCCAGAAACCCCAACAAGAGCAGACGTCCACCGTGAGCGAGCATGGCACAATTATCGTCCCACGCAGGGACCCCGAGCATGTCCAAGACAATATCGACCCCACGACCGTCAGTAGCAGACCGGATGGACGGCGCGTGGCCTCCCGCACGCGAATCACCTACCCACGACGCCCCCCAGGCGCGGCAGGCTGTCCGCTTGGTATCATCACTCGCGGCGGTATAGGTTGTCGCACCCCAGGCACGTGCCAGTTGTAGCGCAGCACTGCCTACACCGCTCGCACCTGCGTGGATGAAAACTGATTCCCCGGGTTGCATTCGCCCGAGCGTGATGAGATTGAGCCAAGCCGTCAAAAATGCCTCGGGGATGGCTGCAGCTGCTGTGTCGCTAAGATTGTCGGGGACGGGCATGACTTCGGCGGCGGGAATCACAGCGTATTCTGCATACCCGCCACCGGTAATGACTGCCATCACGCGCTGACCGACATGCCAGTTGCCCGCTGCATGGACGACCGTACCGACCACTTCGAGCCCCATGATCGGTGATGCACCAGCAGGAGGCGGATAGAGCCCACGCCGCTGGAGGAGGTCGGCGCGATTGAGCGCTGCTGCATGCACACGCACGAGCACATCGCCAGGTCCTGGCTGCGGGGTCGCGGTTGCACCGACAGTCAGATCAGTGATGTGGGGCGTAGGAGCAAGGACAGCGCGCATCTCGGCGGGAATGCTCACCAACGCCAGCCTTCTGCATTCGATGCCCACAAGAGGCCGCGTTCGGTGATGGTGCGTGCTTCGAGGACATTGAAGTCCTTCGAAACATGCCCAAGCGAAGAATAAAAGACCCGCCCTTTGCCCCAACGGCGCTTCCAGACTACGGGCATCACCGTGCCCTTGATCCACTCACAGTGGGTACCATCGAAGGTGGTCGTTGCCAATACTTCGTTACTGGGATCGGTATGCAGAAAATACTGTTCCGAGTGCATGGCAAAGTCGTTGAGACCTGCCACGATAGGATCGCTGTGTTCTTTGATTTGGACGGTGTAGTCGATGATATTCCCCGGGTGCGCGACCCACTGACCACCGACCATAAACTGGTATTCAGTGTTATTTCGGAATGCATCTGCCATACCACCATGCCAACCGGAATAGCCGACGCCGCTGGCAATCGCAGCGAGGAGTCCGGCTTCTTGTTCGCGGGTAATTGTGCTCATGGTGACGACCTGGGTGATGACATTATATGATGCCATTTTTTCGGCATCCAGATAGGCATCCAACGTATCCGAAATAGTTACGTCATAGCCATTTTTGGCCATGTACGGGGCAAAAATATCGACGCACTGCTTCGGCTCGTGACCATCCCACCCACCCCAGACAAATAACGCAGACTTTGCCATGACAGCTCCTTTGGTACCAATGCGAGTCTGTGCGTATCATATCACGCAGAAGAATATGGAAGGGTCGCAGGGAGCCGTCGTGTGGTCAGTGTTGCCGTGACGTCCGTTTGCGGACCCGCAGCCAGAGGATGCAGAGTCCACCCAAAAACAGCGCGATATAGGCATACAGATGCGCAATATGCCGAGGCGGTATCTGCTCTTGTACCAGCGAATCAGCAATCAGAATGGTTGCAAATACCCCTGCGTGATCCGATGGTGCACAGGCATGTGCAGCATGAAAGGGCAGATTGAGCCGCGATGCGAGTGCCTGTGCATTTTGGCGTTGCATTGCATACACACATGGCCAGCCATGCTCCGGCCAATCATTCCCGATGATGTGGGCGGTCTGTGCCGTTGCGCCATTGCGCACAAAAATGTAGTCGAGGCGGGCAGTTAGCCCGCGCGCCGTGGTATGGAGTTCACTTTCGAACAGGCGATCGCCAGCAGGACCTGCGAGGTCCGCATCATACCCCCATGTATTGAATTGCCCCTGCAGCGCATCTGGTCCTACATCTGTATACCCGGCCTGGCGCATCATCCAATACGCATTACACGCAGCACGAGCAGTTTCGAGCGTCAACGGCGATACTTGTTGCGGGCATGCAGACGAGGCAACAAGGCGACCGCCAGTGTTGTACTGATCGACGGGGATGGGGTCATGGGGGTCGTTATTGAAGTCGCCCATCACAATCAGTGCACTTGTTGTGGTGCCGAGGTCGTGGATGAGCTGTTGTACCTGCCGAATAGAATACGGTTGCAAATTGTCGTAAAAACGCTTCGACATGTGTGGTTACTACCCGCACTGTCTGTGACCCGACAGTCATGTCGAGCCATGCAAATCCCCGATTCATATCGAGAAAACCGGGGATAAGCGTGTAGTCATACACAAAATCGCTCGACCCCGTGCGGTAGACTGCGTCTGCATGCGTGCTGTTTATGAGTAATACATCGTAGATCGCAAAACCGCACGATGCGGTATCGGAGTCATACAGCGATGGAAAAACTTGTGCATCGGTTACTTTGGTAACAAATGGGACCGTTGGTAAAGAAAAACCTAAATGTCGTGCAGGCTCCGATGCCGTCGCTGTAGCCACTTCGTACGACAACCCACGACGTTTGAGTGCTTGAATGAGAAGGTCCGTATAGTCATAGACCGTGTGCGCGTTGGTGGCAAAAGCGTCGCGACAATACCATTCCGCTGCTTCTTGGAGGCCGATGACGTCCGGTTGCACCCGGGCGACTTCGTCCGCGAATGCATCGGCACGCGCTCCAAAGGATGTTTGCCGCATTTGTTCCCACAAAAACTGGGTAGCGGCATGCATATCAGGAAGGAATCGGGCAGCGGCATATACATCCGCTCCGAGGTATAAATTGCGCGTCATCACAGTAATGTGGTCTGGTTCGCTGGCGCGGACACCTGGTGGACGGACGAGGGCAACAACCAAAAAGAGCCCCACCCATACGAAGTGCGTCATCGCTCGCCAGCGTACAAAAGTTTTATTTTTCATACACCACTATACGTCATATCGTTGGCACGCAATATACCGGGCAGAAGTGACTATGGTATGATTTGCATACATTTAGCGAGATGAGAATCAGCATGACACAACCGACTGTTGGGTTTATTGGATTGGGCATTATGGGGCGTGGCATGGCACGGAATCTCCGTGCTGCGGGGTTCCCGTTGTTCGTATACAACCGTACCGCCAGCCGTATGACCGAACTCGCCGATAGTGGTGCAATTGCGACCACGAGTCCTGCCGATTTGGCTACACGTTGCGATATTGTGATTACCTGCGTGAGCGACACCCCAGATGTCGAAGCAGTAATCGATGGCCCCAACGGCGTCATCGCAGGCATGCGTCCGGGCACGCTCGTCATCGATATGAGTACCATTAGCCCACAGGCGACCGTAGCACTCGCCGGCCGCATCGCGGCAAAGGGCGGGTCGATGTTGGATGCACCCGTCAGTGGCGGGAGCGAGGGCGCAGCCAAGGGTACGTTGAGCATCATGGTCGGCGGGAGCGCGACGGACTTTACCCGGGCGCTTCCGGTCTTCCAAGCAATGGGCAAAAATATCGTTCATGTGGGCGAACAAGGTGCCGGGCAAACCGTCAAACTGGTCAACCAAATTTTGGTGGTCGGGAATGCACTCGCGATGAGTGAAGCATTGTTGTTTGCACAAGCAGGTGGCGTCGATGTAACCAAAGCACTGGCTGCGGTCAGCGGTGGCGCAGCCGGCAGCTGGATGCTGAGCAATCGTGGTCCACAGATTCTCAAACGCGATTGGCGGCCCGGTTTTACCATTGATTTGCAACAAAAAGACTTACGTTTGGTCCTCGATGCGGCAGATGATGTCGGCGTTCCCCTCCCCGGAACAGCACTCATCTTCCAACTCTACCGTACCCTGCAGCACGCCGGATTGGGCCACGAAGGCAACCATGCGCTAGTCAAAGCGCTCGAGCAGCTCGCTCGGATCGAAATCAACAGCAACCAAGCATAACCACAGCATACCAAGCGGAGGACCACATGACACACCCTATCGTTGACGCAGATCGCCAGTATGTCCTGCAGACCTATGGCCGCCCAGATTTCGTCTTCGAGCGTGGCGAAGGCTGCTACCTCTACGACACAAACGGGAATCGCTACCTCGACTGCGTCGCTGGGATTGCCGTCAATGCACTCGGGTACGGCGACCCTGACGTGACGGCAGCAATTGCCCAACATGCAGGCGGCCTGCTTCACTTGTCGAACTTGTACCACAACACCTCTGCGGCCAATCTCGCCAAAATGCTTGTGGACAGTTGCTGCGTCATCGATCGCGTCTTCTTCAGCAATAGTGGTGCCGAAGCAATGGAAGGTGCCCTCAAGTTTGCCCGCCGCTACGCACGAGACCGCCATGGTGAAGGAAAAACCACCATTGTGGCGTTCGATGGATCGTTCCACGGACGGACCATGGGCGCAGTAGCCATCACGGCTCGGGAAAAATACCGTGCTCCATTTGCACCGGTCATGCCCGATGTACGTTTTGGTGACTATAACGACATCAGCCAACTCGAATCCCTCATTACCAGCGATGTCTGCGCGGTCGTCATCGAACCGGTCCAGGGTGAAGGCGGATTGCGCGTTGCCGAGACGCCGTATCTGCAGAAAATCCGGGCATTGTGTGACCAACACGATGCGTTGTTGATCTACGACGAAATCCAGAGCGGTATCGGTCGTACCGGCAAGATGTGGGCGCACCCCTGTGAAGCCAAACCAGATATTATGACCATTGCGAAACCACTCGGTGGCGGTCTGCCCATCGGTGCCATTCTGATGCGCCAAAAAGTCGCCGACACGATTCATGCTGGTGACCACGGATCGACATTTGCCGGTGGACCATTTGTGACTGCGGTTGCCCAGGTCGTGTTGAACAAAATCAACACACCGGAGTTCCTCAACCACGTCCAAGAAGTCAGTGACTACCTCGATGAGTCACTTCAGGATTTGATGACCCGTCACCCCGAGATGATCGAACTCCGTGGCCGCGGCTTGATGCGTGGGATTCGCATGTCGATTCCAGTTGCACAGATCCGTGAAGTCGCACACGACCATCACCTGCTGGTTGCGACAGCCGGCGACGATGTCATCCGCCTCGTTCCACCACTGGTGATGCAGCGCCAACACGTCGACGAATTCATCCAGAAGTTCGACGCCACCCTCAAAGATGTCAAATCACGGTAGTGGTCTGCGACCATGATGAACAAAGCCCCCTTACTGTGTCAGGGGGCTTTTCTGTGGGCTACGGCTATACGTACCCTAGGCTCGAGAGGACGCGCTGTGCCTCTGCTGCTTCGTCCCATGGGACAGCACCATCTGCGTGGATGATGCTCCCCTCATGCCCTTTGCCAAGCAACAGCACCATGTCATTTGGTTGGGCGGCATGTAGGGCTGCGGCGATAGCGAGCGAGCGATCCGGGATACAAAAGAGATCAACCCCGTCTGTTTTGCCATACTGACGGGCTCCGACGGCAATTTCTTCGATGATGGCGGTGCGCTCTTCACCCCGTGGGTCTTCGTCGGTGATGTACACCATGTCGCAGTATTGTGCGGCGATAGCCCCTTGGGCAGGGCGTTTTTCTCGATCGCGCTCACCTGCAGAGCCAAAGACAACGATGAGCTTCCCCGTTGTAATCGGGCGTACCAACCCCATTACTTTGCCAAAAGCGGCAGGCGTGTGTGCATAGTCGACCAAGACGGTGAATGGTTGTGTCCCTTCGATGCGCTGCATCCTGCCTCGCACGCCATTCACGCGTGAAAGGACTGCGAGGGCATCATCGAGCGGGACCCCTTCACTACAGGCGACCGTCAGTGCGGCGAGAGTATTCCACACATTAAAGTCCCCAGTCAACCCGAGCTGTACCTGCCGATGCCCCCAGTGGGACGACAAGGTGAACGATAACCCAGCAGCGCTACTGCGGATGTCGGTCGCACGCACATCTGCATGGTTGAGCACCCCGTAGGTGAGTCGTTCTGCCCGGAGCGGTGCAGCCGCCAGAAATTCACGGTGGAAGGGATCGTCGCTGTTCACAATGGCGACTTTGCGTTGTTTGTGCGGCTCGTTCTGTGACGCACCAAGCATCGAAAAAAGTTCCATCTTGTCACGTCGGTACTGGCCGACATCGCCGTGGAAATCGAGATGCTCGCTGGTGACATTGGTCAGTACCGCAACATCGAATGCACATTCGGCGAGGCGTTGCCAGCGTTGTGACAGGGCGTGTGACGTTGATTCGAGGACGGCATGCGTACACTCTGCAGCGACCATATCACACAAGATGTGTTGGATTTCTGGCGCTTCGGGAGTGCTTTGGCGCGTGCTGTTGGCCCATATTCGTGGTCCAACCTTGAAATCTGCAGTACCGACCAATCCGGACCGTCGACCGGCAGCATCGAGTGCGAGTGCTGTCAAATAGGTTGTCGTCGTTTTGCCATCGGTCCCGGTAATCCCGACGACACGCATCGAACGGGCCGGGAATTTCGCAATGGCTGCGGCAACAAAGCCAAGTGCTGGTCGCGCATTGCTGACCCGCACGGCAGGGACTGTGAGGATCGCGTCGTAGGCAGGATCTTCATAAATGACGGCGACTGC
>JBJONV010000178.1:0-11379 GCA_046051665.1 Chloroflexota bacterium | reverse complement strand
TGGAACACGCCATTGATGCCTTTGAAATGGCCTCACTCGATTATCTGCTTAAACCAGTCACGGTCGATCGGATGGAAAACACGATATCACGGTTAATCCAGCGCATGCGCGTCGAGGTCATCCCTTCATTCATGATTATCACAACACCGACGCTGGTGATTCACGTCCCCTCGCAAAATCATGCACCGTTGCGCTGGCGCACCGAAAAGGCAAAGCAAGTCTTCTTGTATTTATTGTTACATGCAAACCAACCTGTGCTTCGAGATACGCTGACTGACATCTTTTGGGATGGGTTCGCACAGCAAAAAGCAGCAGGACAACTCCACACGACCGTCTATCTCATCCGAAAACTGTGTGCACCGCTCGAACAATCGCTCGAAATTCTCTCTCGCAACGGCACATATACCCTTACCATCGCAACGAATCTGGTCGATTTCTTGACGTTACGAAACGTCGTTGACGGAGTGCTCCAAGGAACGCGCGTGCTGATGCCAGCAGATCTGGCTTTGTTCGAGTCGTTCTGTGCCGATTTATTGACCGATGTGACTGATATATGGGTCGAAACCTACCGCGCTGAAGTCGATTTTCTCTTGCAAGGCATCTCCAAGTTTCTCAAATCGAATGCAGTTTTTTATGTAAACAACAGACCATTGCGCATTGCATGTGACGCATTTTTGGGCAAATATGAACGCCTTTTTCGTGAAGACAACGCCTGAGTGTCTATCAACTCTGCGCACGCATAGGGGTTACCGACAGATATCGCGAATAGCACTGAGCACATCCGTGTATGCGACATCAACAAACGAGGGGACAGATACCGGGCGATCGGGGTGTTGGATGAACACCGTATGCATCCCGATCTGTTTTGCGTGTTCGAGGTTTACAAGGGTATCTTCAAATAAAACGGCTTTGTCTGCGGTTGTTTGCATCCGCTGTAACGCATGTTGGTATGCGATTGCTGCAGGCTTTGGATTGAACTGTAACACGCGTATATCAATTATCGGCAACACGTCATCGGCAAACCCGAGGCGACGGAGTACTCTGATAGCGTGTTCCCGCGGTGAGTTTGTAAACACTGCACTCCTGCTGCGCACTCCATCGAGAGCCTGACACAGCGCCGCATTTGGCTGCACCAGCGATTCTATGGGAATGTCGTGTACCGCGGCGAGGTATGCTTCGGTATCGATGTCGTGATGGAGCTGCAAGCCACGTAATGTGGTGCCATACTTGCGAAAATATCCCTGACGCAACTCGGTTGCATCAGGGATAGTGAGTCTGGTAGCAAAAGCGACGTACACATTCATTTTTTCTTCGAGCGCTTCGGTAACTCCCGCCGTGTGAGGATAGAGTGTATTGTCGAGGTCGAAGAAAAACGTGTGCATGACGACTCCTTCTTATTCGAACATGCCCAGTTCGTAGCCACTCGTACTATCGATCGGTTGCTTGAGTGTACCCATCGACAGCAATACTGCTTCGGAATTCTTCCAGGCATCGGGATTTATCGTTCCGATGGCAACATTTTCCGCTTGCCAGAGGGGTGTCGTCGCTTTCAACACCGCCATCGAAACGCTGGTATCGCCTCGTTTGGCCTCTGGAATTTGCTTCATTGCATCGGCGTGAGCATTTTCGGGGTTGTCAATCGCCGCCTGCATGCCCTTTCGCAGCGCCCGGATAAAAGCTTGCACGATAGCACGATCAGATGTAAGGAATGATTCGCTGACAATCAGATGATCAGACCCTACTGCGTAGAAGTCACCTACGCGGAGTACATTGACCGCCACACCACTTTTTTCCAGCATAATCGGTTCGTTGTTGATATACCCACTAATCACCTGGACTTTGTCTTCGATGAGCGCAGGAGTTTGGTTAAATCCAATTTCTTGGATGGTCACATCTGCTTCCGTTAATCCTGCTTGCGTCAACAATGCATTCAGGCCAAAATAACTCGCCCCAAATCGCCCTGGAATCCCGATAACCTTGCCCTTGAGGTCTTCGGGCCGCGCAAGTGGCACATTTTGTTTGCTGATAAAGCCAACGGGGATGAATTGACTGGTAGCCAGGACAGCTTTCACTGGCACATTTTGTGCACGTGCGAGCAGGATAGTATCCGCACTTGCCAATGCAAAATCGATACCTGCACCCGTTGCAACACGCTGGACCACATCGTTCTCGAAGTTGTAGTCGAAGCTCACATCGAGACCTTCTTGGGCAAAATACCCTTGTTCTTTTGCGACATAGAACGCAGCAAACTGCACATTTGGAATGTAAGGCATCCCAACGGTTATCTTGCGTTGTGCAGATTGCGGTGCCGCACACGATACCATCAGCATTGCCAAGACGATCCCCAAGACGATTCGGCGAAACATAGTCGTTACCTCGATAAATGAACACAGGGAATTATACTAGAAAGCCGGTAAATCTGTGCGAATGCTGTGCAACAGCATATATGCATTATCTGTCGAGCACAAGGCAAACAAACGGTCCATCGGTTGCCTCTCGGAGTTGTACTGATTCACGAAAACCCAGTGACGTTGCAAGCTGAATCGAGGCAACATTGGACGGATCAATGAGCACATAGATCTTTTGTACTGCCAAGTTTGCCCAAATGTAGGTGACGAGTGTCTGCACTGATTCTGCACCATAGCCTTGGCGCCAATATTCCTTCCACACGTCGTACCCGACTTCTACCTGGCCGAGCGCTGCATCGTAATAATGGTATCCGCACGTACCCACAAATGCACCATCTTCAGCGCGGAACATCCCCCAGCGCGCATAGCGTTTGTTTGCATCAGGTGACCCATAGTGCGTGATGATATCAGCTGCTTCTTGCCAACTGCATGGAGGTTCGGAAAAAAAGCGGCACATATCTTCATCAGAAAACTGTCGAAACACGACATCCTGATCTGTAGACGTCAGGACTCGATACACTAATCGCTTCGATGCCATTTGCTGAGAATCTGCCATGTCGTTCCTCTCATCTCCAGACCGTACAAGGTGACTGACCGGTCATATTACTCAACACGCTGCAAGACGAATGTTTCGATACGCTGGAACAATGCCGAGAACCCGAGTGTTATCCCGATGAGGAGGACGACAGCCACAAAAACGAGGGTGGTGTCGAACATTCCACGCGCCACGTTAATCAGTGCGCCAAGTCCATATCGCCCACCGAGGTATTCGCCGACCACGGCCCCTGTGGTCGCGAGGACCATACTGGTACGGATACCAGCAAAAATCACGGGTGCTGCAAGTGGGGCTTCATAACTCTGCCAGGCAGTGTATTGGGAATACCCTTCGAGACTCGCCACTTCACGGAGCTCACGCGGTATCCGTTGGAGGGCAGTATACGTTGTCGAAAAGAGCGGAAAGAACGTAATCACAACAGTGACAAAGACTCGTGACCAGTATTCATCATTCACCCACAGGAAAAGCAATGGCGCAATGGCGATGACTGGAACAGCCTGGGTGCTGGTAATCAACCACCGCGTTGCAGCATGGAGCATGGGGAAGTGAAAACTCGCCCATCCTGCAAAAATCCCCATGCAGAGGGCGATGACGAGTCCCATACATGCAACCGAGACCGTTGCCCAGATGTGTTGCCAGAGTGTCGGACCGTGAAGCTCATAAAACAGTCGGGTGAGAATATCGTGCGGTGCGGGGAGTAAAAACAGCGGAAGTGAAAATGAGTAACAGAGGAACTCCCATACCGAAAAAAACAGTGCCATCGCGATGATTGGCACATACCGGTAGAGCGGGCTGTTCGGTGTTGTAGGTACTTGTGGTGTACGAGACATGGATTATGTCCGAATGCGCGACACCCAGTGGTGGCGCAAAACTGCGAGTGGGAACACCACGACAGCTGTGAAGATCCGAGCGTATCGAGATGGTTGTATGAGCAGTCTCCAGAGCCACTTGATACCAAATCGATGCATCCAGAGTGGCGCCGGTGGAACCACTCCGACTATTTCGTCAAAAGTACCTCCAACACCGATCCCTACGGGGACACGGAGCTGCGTCAAATTCCGTGCAAGCCACAATTCTTGATTTGGGTGGCCATACGCGACGAGGAGGATGTCTGTGTGCGTATCTGCAATACGAAAACGGATGTCAGCTTCGTCTTGTGTGTGGGGTGTGCCTGCGTGTGTACCTGCGATGAGCAGCCCAGGGTAGCGCTGTTGCAGAATGGTGGCTGCACGTTCTGCAATACCTGGTGCAGATCCCAACAAGAAGAAGCGCCAACCGTGGTGTGCACCATAGGCTGCCAGGCGTTCTACGAGAGCAACACCGGTGACGCGTTCACGCAGGGGACGCCCGAGGAGGCGGGCCGCCCATAATACACCGACACCATCAGGAGTAGATAAGCGTGCTTGTTGCAGGACATGGAGTACGGAGGTGTCTTTTTGGGCCGACATGATAAATTCAGGATTGAGAGTGATAACCTGATTCGTCGTCCCGCTACGAATATACCCATCAATGAGCATGACCGCTTCGTCTTCGGTCACGTCATCGACAGGTACATCAAGAATGGCCACTCGTGTCTGCATCGATTAGTTTCGGGTGATACGTGAGATGATGGCTGCGCCTACCTGCGTTGTGGTACTGTGTGGGGTACCCTTTGCAGCGACGTCGCCGGTGACAATACCGGCTTCGAGTGTTGCGTACACAGCACGCTCTACGGCCTGTGCCTCTGCTTCGAGGTGGAGGGAATGCCGTAGTAACAGCGCAACAGACAAAATCGTAGCCATTGGATTCGCAATCCCTTTGCCTGCAATGTCTGGTGCAGATCCATGTATCGGCTCATAGAGACCCATGCGTGTTGGTCCGGTACCTTCTGCACCGAGTGACGCGGATGGTAACATGCCCATCGAGCCGGCGAGCTGTGATGCTTCGTCGGTCAAAATATCGCCAAACATGTTTTCGGTCACAATGACGTCGAAATCTGCAGGACGGCGGATAAGATGCATCGCACAGCTATCGACAAGCATGTGTTCGAGTGCCACGTCTGGGAATTCGTCCTTCATGACGCGGGTTGTGACGGAACGCCAGAGGCGAGAAGTTTCGAGCACATTTGCTTTATCGACCGAAACAAGCTTTTTCTTGCGATTCCGCGCAATCAACGCGGAAGCACGAATGATGCGCTCCACTTCGCCAGTGGTGTACACACAAGTGTCGACCGCTTGTTCGCCAGTGGCATGTGCTTCTCGTCGCTTCTCACCGAAGTAAATGCCCCCCGTCAATTCGCGTACGACAACCATATCGACCCCGACCAAGAGATCTGGACGTAATGGCGATGCGGGAATGAGTTTTTCGTGAATCGTCACGGGGCGCAAATTCGCGTATAGGCCCAATGCTTTGCGGATGCCCAACAGCCCCTGCTCTGGTCGCACTTTGGCTGCCGGATTATCCCACTTGGGACCGCCGACTGCGCCGAGGAGTACTGCATCGGACTGCGTACAAGCATCAATCGTCGCTTGCGGCAACGCACTGCCGGTTTCGTCGATTGCACAGCCACCCAGCAAAGCAGTTTTGATGGTAAATGTGTGACCGAACGTTTTGGCAACCTGTTGGAGTGCGCCGACACCTTGGGAGACTACTTCGGGTCCTATTCCGTCCCCGGGGAGGGTGGTTATCGTAGCGTTCATCAGAGTCCTACGGTGTTGACGCGTGCAGCGTGTGCGGATTCATATGCGGTTAAGTCTTCGTCTGCGGACACCAGAAAACCGAGCTGGTCGACACCGTTCAAGACGCAGTACTTGGCGAATGGTTCGATGGGGAAGTGGACCTTCTCGCCATCGGGCAGAGTAACGGTCTGCGTCGCAAGATCAACCGAGATTTCGACTTCACCGGCGGCATCCGCATCAGCAGCAACGAGCTTCTGATAGGTTTCTTCGCTGATGATAATGGGCAACAATCCATTTTTCAGTGAATTATTGCGGAAGATATCGGCGAAATACGTGCTCAAGACAGCTTTGAAGCCGTATCCTTGGAGCGCCCACGGTGCGTGCTCGCGCGACGAACCACACCCGAAGTTATTGCCTGCAACGAGAACCTCTACACCTTGATATTCGGGCTTATTAATCACGAAATCCGGATTTGGGCCACCGGCATCGGTATAACGCCAATCCGAAAAAAGCATTTCGCCAAGACCGACTTTGTTGGTCGTTTTGAGAAAACGTGCCGGGATGATTTGGTCCGTATCGATGTTTTCGACCGGAAGCACTGCATAGCGTGCGGTATATGGCTTGAATGATTCCATTGGAAAATCCTAACGCTGAATATCGAGATCGGCATGAATGCGCTGGCGCACTGCTTCACCGACCACGCTGATGCCACTATTGAGTAGAATGAGACCGAGCGTACCTCTGAAGAACCACGACTCCTGCTTGCCTTTGCGGATGACCGCGTCGCTGGCAATGCTGAAACCGAGGCCGACCAGGAACAGCCCGACCGGTGCCAGACCCAACCAAATAGGGATGCGTGGCTCGGTAAAATCTTTAGTGGATGTCTCGTGGGTCACAAATTGCTCCTGCTATGGCACTTGCGGCAGCGGTCAGTGGGCTCGCTAAGAACGTCCGGCCGCCCTTCCCCTGACGACCTTCGAAATTACGGTTGCTGGTAGACACGGCATATTGACCCGGGCTGAGCTGGTCACCATTCATGGCAATACACATCGAACAACCAGCTTCGCGCCATTCTGCCCCAGCCGCTGTGAATATTTTATCGAGACCTTCAGCCTCTGCCTGTTTCTTGACTTGTGCGGAGCCAGGTACAACCATGACGCGTACGTTGGCATCGACGCGACGGCCCTTCATCACACTGGCAGCCTGGCGCAAATCCGAAATCCGCGAATTTGTGCAGCTCCCGATGAAGACCACATCGACTTTCTTGCCGATGAGTGACTGCCCCTCAACCAGATCCATGTATTTGAGCGCTTTTTCTAGCCCTGCTTTGGCTTGCTCATCCGACATGTCGGCACGTGTAGGTACGGTACCAGTGATGGGAATACCCATGCCTGGATTGGTCCCGTAGGTAATCATAGGAGCTAATGTATCCGCATCGAGTTCGATGGTCGCATCATATACCGCACCAGGATCGGTCACCAAGGTCGACCAATCGGCAACAGCGGCATCCCATGCTGCACCCTGAGGTGCCCGAGGACGGCCTTTGATGTAGTCAAACGTGACGTGATCTGGCGCGATAAGCCCGGCGCGTGCGCCACCTTCGATGGACATATTACAAATGGTCATGCGTTCTTCCATGCTCAGCCCTCGAATGGCTGAACCGGTATATTCGAACACATATCCGGTGCCCCCACCAATGCCGATTTTGGCAATAATCGCCAAAATAATGTCTTTGGCACCAACGCCGGGGCGTAGCGTGCCGTTGACTCGAACTTCCATGGTTTTGGGGCGGCTCTGGAGCAAACATTGTGTCGCCAATACATGGCCGACCTCGGAGGTGCCGATACCGAATGCGAGTGCACCGAACGCACCGTGGGTGCTGGTGTGGCTGTCGCCGCAGACGATCGTCATTCCGGGTTGTGTCAACCCTTGTTCTGGTCCAATTACATGGACAATGCCTTGATTTTCGGTCCCTAATGCAAAGAGGGGAATACCGAAATCACGGCAGTTTTTCTCGAGCTGGTTCAGCTGTGCCTGCGCTTGTGCATCTTGTACTGGAATAATCCCGTCTCGTCCGCGCGGCGTCGTCGGTGTCGAATGGTCCATGGTCGCGATTGTCTGCCCAGGCCGACGAACTTTGAGTCCACGTTCGCGGAGTTCGGTGAACGCCTGCGGCGATGTGACTTCGTGGACCAAATGCAGGTCTACATAGAGGACTGCTGGTGTTTCACTAGACTCGGGACGAACAATATGGCGATTCCAGATTTTTTCAAACAATGTTTGCGGCGCAGTGGACATTTCCCAACTCCTCACATGCAAAACCGTGGTGGGGAGGGAATCCCCACCACATTGGACGAACCTCTAGACGTAGTCCAACCAACCGTGCTTATCTTCGACCTTCCCTGCAAACAGCCCGAAGAACTGCTCTTGGATGGCATTGGTGAGTTCACCAATCGAACCGTTCCCGACCACGATGCGGTCGACCGAACGAATAGGCGTTACCTCGGCAGCGGTGCCACAGAAGAACAACTCGTCGGCAATATAGAGTGCTTCGCGTTGCATTTCGGTTTCACGGACTTCGATTTTGAGGTCTTTGGCAATCTTCATAATCGAGTCACGGGTGATGCCAGGCAGAATGTTTGCCGTAATGGGTGGGGTATACAAGACGCCATCGCGTACGATGAAGATATTCATCCCCGACCCTTCGGCGACATTCCCACGGGTGTCGAGGGCGATGCCTTCGCTGTACCCGTTGCGGATTGCTTCGCTCTTGATCAAATACGACGACAGGTAGTTACCACCTGCTTTTGCCATGGTGGGGATGGTGTTCGACGCAAGGCGATTCCATGACGAAACACCGACATCAACGCCGTTTTTGAGGCCGTCAGCACCGAGGTATGCACCCCATTCGACTGCTGCAACCATGACTTCGATGGGATTGTTCTTCCCATCGAGACCCAACGGTCCTTCGCCACGCCATGCAAGCGGGCGCAAATAACTGTTGGAATACCCGTTGATTTTGACCACATCTTTGGTTGCTTGGGTCAATTCTGCTGGAGAAAAGGGAATCTCCATGTTGTAAATTTTGCAGGATTCATAGAACCGACGAATATGCGGTCCAAGTCGATAAATCGCCGGACCATTCGGTGTTGGGTAGGAACGAATGCCTTCGAAAATCGAAGAACCGTAATGCAGTGCGTGTGTCATGACATGGACATTTGCCTGCTCCCACGGCACCATCTTGCCTTTGAACCAAATCTGCTTTGTCGACATCGACTTCTCCTGTTCACCGAATGACCTGAGCCACATCCAACGGATTTCGTATAGTAGTTTACCATATTCCCGTTTTGAAGGAGTTCTTGGTATACTGTACACGAAAATTACGAGGTTACTATGCTGTCGACTGCTCGAGAGATACAGAGCAAACAGAGATTCACAGACATTGATGTCATGAAAGGAATACTCGTCATCGGGATGTTGTATTCTCACATCAATGTATTCTATGGGATGCCATCTGTTGGGACGACGATTCTGAAAACGTATGTCAATGCAGTATCTTTTTCGGGATTTCTTTTTTGCTTTGGCATGACGTTTTCGCATGCTTATTTGGATTCTCAGAAAGCGAATATCAAGCTTCGCATTTTGATCGGTGCCGTGAAAATATACGGTGCATTTGTCCTGTCCAGCATTACATACAGCATGTTCCGCGATAAAGTCACAAGTTGGGATCGTTTTTTCGAAATTTTGTCGCTAGAATACATTCCTCTGTACTGTGAATTTTTGGTCACGTTTTTTGCGTTATACATCAGTACAGCTGTTTTTTTTCCTATCATTCGGCTCTCTACCGCATCATTTATGCGACTGAGCATCGCCATTATTGTATGCATGATTCCCGTGTTTTTTGTTTCTCCATCAACGCACACTTTCGTGGGAATCGTGTGGGGCATTCATGGAAAATCGCTGTTTCCGCTTCTACCGTATACCCCGTTTTTTCTCATTGGGATTGCTGTTACGAAACATTTTCCTCTCAAGAGCAGGTATATCTGGACGTTGTGTTGTGTCGCCACAAGTGTTTCGATTGCCGTTGGAGTTATCACAAAGTCCATTCCAGCACGTTTCCCGCCTTCCTTCTTGTGGCTTGTAGGTCCCGCACTCCCACTGCTTTGCACGTTCTACATCTCACGATGGATTGCTCTCCACAGAACTTTCGTATCTTCGTGGTTGGCGCAGATAGGAACGAATGTATTGTTTTATCTTGTCACGAGTAACATTGGCCTCTTTGCATTTACGCGGATGAAATACGGATTTTCGTTAGGTGGGACGTTGATCGTAACCATCACATTTCTAGTCATTATTGGGTTTCTTGGATGGTTGGTCCGCCCATCCCGTCCGTACGCTTAGCGCACCTGCCGCCGCGCTAACGGGAGCTCGAGGGCATCCCACAACGCGTGCCAACTACCTTCGAGGATGTTGGCAGAACATCCGACGGTACTCCAACGTTCGTCACCACACGCAGATTCGATCAAAACGCGCGGTTTCGCAGCGGTGCCCAAATGTTCGTCGACAATGCGTACTTTATAGTCGACCAACGAAACCCCGGCGAGCTCTGGGTACACCGGCACGAGCGCTTTACGGATTGCTACGTCGAGTGCATTCACCGGCCCGTCCCCTTCGGCTGCGGTATGCATATCGATGCCATTCACGGTGAGTTTGACCATGGCTTGCGCGCGCATCGACCCATCTGCCATCGCTTGGACAATTACGGTAAAGTCTTGCAGAGTGAACGGTGCGATATAGCCCGGGCTGTTGCGGCGGATGAGCATTTCGAACGAGCCTTCTGCTGCCTCGAATTGCAAGCCTTGCTGTTCGAGATCTTTGATACGTTGCAGAATCACGCGCTCGTTGCCGTCTATTGATAGCCCGAGACTTTCGGCACGCATTTTGATGTTGTTGCGGCCCGATAACTCGCTTACGACAATACGCATCTCGTTGCCCACAAGGGTTGGGTCGATGTGTTGATAACTATCGGCAAATTTCGCCACCGCTTGCGCGTGGATGCCACCTTTGTGCGCAAAGGCACTACGACCGACATACGGCGCGTGATGATCGGGATTGAGATTGACAATTTCGGCAACAGCATGCGACAAATCACTGACGCGTTTGAGTTGGTCGGCGGGTATACACACGTATCCCAGCTTGAGTTGCAGATTGACGATAAGCGGGATGAGGTCCATATTGCCGCAGCGTTCACCAATACCGTTAATCGTGCCTTGCACATGCTGCGCACCAGCATCGACCGCTGCCATCGCATTGGCGACTGCGAGTGCACCATCGTTGTGCGTGTGGATCCCCACCGAAGTGGTCAACCCTAGTGAACGCAACGTTTCGTTAACGGATGTGACGCACGTCGCAACAAACGCGGGTAACGAACCACCGTTTGTGTCGCAGAGGACAATCGTACGTGCACCTGCACGTGCTGCTGCAAGAATCGTTGCGACCGTGTAGTCACAATCGAGAACATAGCCATCGAAAAAGTGTTCTGCATCGTAAATGACCTCACGACCATGTTGCACAAAATACGCAACACTTTCTTCGATCATCCGAATGTTTTCTTCTCGGGTTGTTTCGAGCACGTGTTCGACGTGGAGCACCGAGCTCTTGCCTACGAGTGTTACCACTGGAGTTTCGGCGTGCAATAACGCTTGGATATTCGGATCGGTTGCACACGAGTTCTTTTGATGCCGCGTGCTGCCGAAGG